>JACQXR010000051.1 GCA_016208585.1 candidate division TA06 bacterium
GGTGGACCTTCCCGCAGGTGCCGCACACCGTTTTTTTCCCCGGCGTTTCAGCCGGAGCGCCACTGCCCGGGGATCACCGAATACTCCCTGCAGTTGTACCGGGCGTAAGCCGGGGAAACGGTAGACGTCTTCCAATCGTTGGAACTTCTTCATACCGGAAGTTTACCATATTTTTACCGGGGTTGCTATCAAAGAACTCGTTTACTGCCAACTACTTCAGCTCGCCACCAAGTTCGATTTTACCCACACTCATTGGAGAAAAGCCCAAAAGATTGAGGAACTATGATTAAAACCGAAAGCATCAGCAAAACCTTCTGGGATCAAAAAGGTGGGGAGATTAAGGCGGTATTGCCGATATCTTTGGAAGTCCACCCGGGTGAGGTTTTCGGGCTTCTGGGCCCCAACGGCGCCGGGAAAACTACATTTTTAAGAATGCTGGCTACGGTAATTTCACCTACCGCCGGAACGGCCGCCATCAACGGATTTGACCTGTTGACCCAGCCCGACGATATCAAGAAATCCATCGGATTCCTCTCGGGCAACACTAAGTTATATGGCCGGCTTTCGCCCCGAGAATTATTGGATTATTTCGGTCAACTTTACGATATGATTCCCCGCCAGATTAAACTCCGCTGTCAGGAAATATACAACCTTTTGGATATGAACGATTTTGCCGATCAGCGGATAGAAAGCCTTTCCACCGGGCAGACCCAGAAGACATCGATCGCCCGCTGCATTCTGCACGATCCGCCGGTCTACATCCTGGATGAGCCAACTTTGGGATTGGACATTCTAACCAGCCGTACTATCATTCGGTTTATTCGGGACTCGACCAAAACCGGTAAAACAGTGATCTTCTCCACCCATTACATGGAAGAGGCGGAACTCCTGTGCCACCGGATCGGGCTTATCAACCAGGGGAAGATATTGGATATTGACAACCTGAAGGGTTATCAGCAAAAATCCGGCAAATCGCATCTGGCGGATATTTTTTTGGATTATGTCAGCAATGCCCGGGGGATCAAATTATGAACCTTAAAAAAATCACCGCTGTTTATAAAAAGGAACTTAAGGATACTCTCAGGGATAAGCGGACCATCCTGATGATGTGTTTGGTGCCCATAGTCATGTATCCGGTCCTTTTTGTTTTAATGGGCCAAATCCAGTCGGCAGGAATGGCAAAATTAGAGCTGGAGAAAAGCCGAATTGCGATAAAATCGAAAGCGCCGGTCTATTTGGATTCATTGCTGAAAAATGATGATAATTTATGCATAGTGTCTTCCGAAGATCCTATGGCCGATTTAAAAAATGGCAGTATTCATGGCATTGTTGACATTAAAACCATGACTATCAAAAAATCTCAGGCGATTTCGGATTCCATATTGATTTATTATGACGGGGCGGTGGAGCGTTCGCAGATGGCCAACAGCCGAACAGCCAAATTGGTCGAGCAATACAAAAGGCAGACCCAAAAAGACAATGTCTCCCGGGCCGGTTTGGATACTGCGATACTGGAGCCGTTTGGCTGGCGTTCGGGAAACATCGCGCCTCCTTCCCGTATGGGTGGAAGAATCCTGGGCTTATTAATTCCCCTGTTTTTAGTGATCACTATAGTGATGGGTGCCATGTATCCGGCCATCGACCTAACAGCCGGGGAAAAAGAACGGGGAACCCTGGAGACCATTTTAACGGCGCCTATAGCTAAAATGGACCTGTTCCTGGGTAAATATCTGACCGTTTCCACCATAGCGATCATCACCGGGATTTTGAACCTGGTTTCCATGATGATGACTTTTGGTTTGGGTTTCATACAATTGGGGGCCATATCCGGAAAGATGGATTTTTCCTTAAGCCCGTTGATGTTGGTCCTGATCTTATTTATGTTAATCCCTTTGGCCCTGTTTATTGGCGCCGTCCTGCTTTCGGTTTCGCTGTTCGCCAGATCGTTTAAGGATGCTCAAAATATTATAACCCCGGTTTACCTGGCCTTGATGATGCCGACCTTTATAGCCCTTTCCCCCGGCATCCGGCTGAACGGGTTTCTGGCTCTGGTCCCGATCACCAACATAACCTTGTTGTTTAAAGACCTGCTGTTAAACACTTTTTCCGCAGAGATGATTTTTTTGGTATTTTTATCCAATAGTGTATTCGCTCTGCTGGGCATTATGACGGTAAGCCGGCTTTTCGGCTCCGAGCAGGTTTTAATGGCCGAAGGGAAAGGTCTTCAGTTTTCATTTAAGCGATTCCGGATTAGGCCGGTGGATGTTCTTCCGCTATCCACCGCGGTAATCATTTGCACGATCATAATGATACTGCTCTTTTACGTCGCCGGAGTTCTTCAACTGCGGATGAATCACTGGAGCATGGCGATCACCGAGTGGGGGCTGATCCTTATGCCGGTGTTGTTGTCCCTATGGTATTTTAAAGCGAATTATAGAATGTCGCTGCATTTGAGGGGTTTCAATTTCGGCGCGGGGTTGGGCACAATGTTGCTTTGCATAGGCAGTATGGGATTGACGGTGTGGGTGGGGCTGGTGCAGGCTAAATTATTTCCGGAGTCGGTAAAAGCCCTGGAGCCACTGCAAAAAATGTTGGGCGTAAACGTCTTGGGGATCAGTCCATGGTTGGGAGTGTTTCTATTCGGCTTTGGACCGGGCATCTGCGAAGAGTTGTTTTTTAGGGGAATGCTGTTATCGTCATTTAGGAAAAAGATGGCGCCGGCTGCAGCCATAGTGGCGGTAGCGCTTCTGTTCGGAATTTTCCATATGAGCATTTTTCGTTTTGTGCCCGCATTTCTTTTGGGCATATATCTGACGTATGTCGTTTACCGGACAGGTTCGATATACCTGTCAATCTTGGCCCATACCTTGAACAACAGCTTTGCAGTGCTGCTGATCCATTCGCCGACATTGGCCAGTAAATTCATGTGGTTGACCGGAGAAAAGCCTTTTCCGCCACAGGCCCTGGCGGTAATGACTGGATTGGTTATATTGGGTGTTTTCTGCATCCATCATTCAACAAGATTGACGGACAGTAAATAAAGATGGTGATTTAGATGGACCAGCAACTATTCTTGCAGCGGGTATCTGACATATCAGGGCGGGGTGCCCGAGGTGGAGGAGTTCATCAGGAAGGTCCATAAGTAAAAAACATCAGAAGCCTCGTTTGCGCGGGGCTTTTGGGCCTTGGGGGCGGACCTAACCCCCTGCCCCTTCTTCCTTAGTTTGCAATATATATGCAAAACTCAGGACAGGTGCCGGGAAGGGGTGGCACAAAGTCCCTTCCCTTGTGGGAAAGGAATTTAGGGTTAGGTCAGAAACAAGAAATATGGATAAATTCGGCTTTCTCAAAGGAAAAACGCACCCCGCGCACCGGCTATAACTTATTTATTTGCTAAAAAACGTCTTTATTTATCAATCAAAGAGATTTGCCTTAAATGCTACAAAGCAGTATCCGTGCTTATCTGCGGAGTTTATCTATCCGCTTCAAAGAGACCTACACGCAATATGCTATTGTAAAATAATGAATCACCGAAGTCGCGGTTAGTGTCAAAAGCCTGTACAGATTCAGTGTATTTTTGTACAGTAAAAAGCTAACGGAGAACCCTGTCTTTATTGACTTACAGGAGAAATAGCCTTTGAGAAAGTCGTATATAGCCAGAAATATCAGGCAATCACATTAATTGCACAAAATCTTCAAATGAAAAATTCCGGATATAAAACAAATATTCTTTCCCTCTTCCTCGACGGCTGGCGGCCTTATGCCTGGCTGGCCGCCGTGGGGTTTGTCTTATATGTCCAGACCCTGTTCTTCGGCCTGAGTGGATACGACGACACTCTTTTGATAACCCGGCACTATTACCTGATAAAAGATATCACCAAGATTCCGGCGGCCTTCCTGAACGACGTGGCCTGGGGCAAAAGCCAGCAGTTCTACCGGCCGATGCTGACCCTGTCCTTCATGTTCAATGCCATTTTGGGCTGGAAGAGCGTCTGGTTCTACCATCTGACCAACGTCCTGATGCACCTGGGCTCGGTCCTGCTGGTGTTCTGGCTGCTCAAAAGAATAACCGGGGAGCGGGGCTTGGCCTTCGTGCTTTCACTGCTCTTCGCCGCCCACCCGGCCCTGGCCCCGGCGGCGGCCTGGCTCCCGGGGCGCAACGACCCATTGCTGGGGCTTTTTGTCTTCGGCTCACTGGCCGCGTTGATAAGATACCGGGAAAAAGAAAATTTGCAATGGTACGTTCTGCACCTGTTCCTGTTCCTGGGCGCGCTGTTCACCAAGGAGACCTCGGCGGCCATTCCGGTGGTGTTCCTGGTATTTTTACTTTTGGTTTACGGCAAACAGAAACTAAAACAATACATTTATCTGATCGCCGGCTGGCTGGCCTGTTTGGCAGGGTATTTCATCTTACGAAACTCGGTCCTGCCCCGGATGCCCCCGGTGATGAACACCGCCTCCGAGAACGCGCTGGGTCTGCTGGGATACATCGGTAAGCTGATATTCCCCGTAAACCTTTCGGTGATGCCCATGCCTCAGGATACCCCCTGGTTCATTGGGACGGCGGCCCTGGCGCTGTTCATCGTCCTGTTCGCGCTAAAAGGGATCAGGGGCAGAAAGATATTCTTGGCCGGGCTCTTCTGGTTCGGGGTGTTCCTGATTCCCACCATCTTCCGGATCACCGATTTTGCCAACATGCTGGAACACCGGCTCTACGTGCCTTTTCTGGGGCTTTTGCTGATGGTCTCCCAGGCGGAAGCAGTTTTCCATTTTAGAAAAACATTTTTGACGATGTCAGCCGTTTTATTCATTCTCTTCAGCGCATTCGCAGTATTGCACAGCCGGGACTTTAAGGACCCGCTGTCCTTCTGGCAGAACGCGGTGAAGACCTCGCCCCACTGCACCCTGGCCCACCGCTCGCTGGGGATGATGTATATGGACCGGAAGGATCCGGTTGGCGCGGCCGCACAGTTCCAATCGGGTTTGCAATACGACCCCCAAAACCCCGGGCTGCTGAACGGCCTGGCGCTGGCCCATGTGGATATGGGGAAGACGGGCGAGGCCATTCAATTGCTAAAAACAGCGGTGCAGGCAGAGCCCAACAACCCTTTCAGCCACGACAACCTGGGCACGGCCTGGCTGAAAGCCGGGAACATGGCCGAGGCCGGGCGGGAATATCGGCAGGCGTTTTTGCTAAAGCCGGATGATCCGATGATAATGCTAAATTGCTCGTATGCTCATTATTTGTTGAAGGACATTGATTCGGCTTCGTATTATTACGAGCTGGCGGTGAAGAACGGGCTGGCGCGGGATCCAGGGATAGAGGGAAGGCTGAAGGGGGCGGGGCGGAATAGGAAAAAATGAGAGTTGGCCTTTAAGGGAATAAAATATTTTATTAAAATATATAACGTGCCGGACTAACAACCGGCATTTTTCTTTCCTTAAAACCGTCCCAAAAATATTCCAATAAAATGCTTGCTTAAAACAGTTTGTTGATATAAAATATACCGTTAAACTCCGCAACTACGCCTGCACAAAAATTCCATAAAAATACCCCAAACAAGGAGGTATCATATGCCGCCATCCAGGAAAAAACCGGGGCTTTTGCCCGCCCGGCCCGCCAGGGCCGCGCTGCTGCCCACCGCCAAGAGCGAGCTCTCCAGCCTTAAGATGAAGCTCAAAGTGCTCCAGCGGGTCAACGAGATCGCCGCCAGCACCTTCGAGGTCCAGCCCCTTTTAGACCGGGCCATGGACCTGGTGACCGAGATCGCGCCCTCGGAGGCCGGGTCGCTGCTGCTGTTGTCCTCCGACCGTTCGTACTTAAAATTCTCCATCGTCAAGGGGCCGGCCGCGCACAAGCTGGAGGGGCTGGAGATTCCCATCGGCCAGGGCATCGCCGGCTGGGTGGCCAAGACCGGGATCCCGCTGACCGTCAACGACGTCCAGAGCGAGCCCAAGTGGAAGAAGGAGATCGCCGACAACGTGGAGTTCCCCACCCGCAGCATTCTCTGCGTGCCGCTAAAATCGCGGGCCGAGGTCATCGGCGTGGTGGAGCTGATCAACAAACTCCGGGCCGAAGATTACAACGACGACGACCTGGAGATCATCGAACTTTTAGGGGCCCACCTTTCCACTCTGATCGAGAACAGCCGGCTCTATTCCGAGGCCCGGGAAAAGGTGGAGAGGATCACCGCCATGGCCGAGACCAGCGCGCTGATCTCGTCCTCGCTGGACGTCAAGCGGGTGCTGGAGACCGTGATGACGGTGGCCAAGGACGTGATCGACGCCGAGGCCTCCTCCATCTTCCTTTACAACGAGGATAAGAACGATTTTTACTTTGAGATCGCCACCGGAGACGCCGGAGACGCGGTCAAGCAGATCCGCGTTCCCTGGGGCAAGGGGATGGTAGGCTGGGCGGCCGAGCACATGCAGACGCTTCTGGTTCCCGATGTCACCAAGGACCCGCGGTTCTATTCCAAGGTGGACGAGAAATCGAAATTCATCACCCGTAACGCCATCACCGTGCCCCTAAAGCCCAAGAACAAACTGATCGGGGTGGCCCAGGTGCTCAATAAAAAGGGCGGGCTGTTCACCCGCGAGGACGTCGAATTGTTCGAGACCCTGGCCCGCCAGGCGGCGGTGGCCATCGAGAACGCCAGCCTGTACACCGACCTGCAGGAACTTTTCCTGAACTCCATCCGGACCGTGGTCAGCTTGATCGACGCCAAGGACGACTACACCGCCGGCCATTCCTCCCGGGTTACCAAGTATTCCATGATGATCGCCGACCAGCTGGGCTTCGCCTCCGAGGACCGCAAGCGGCTGGAGCTGGCGGCCCTGCTGCACGATGTGGGCAAAATCGGGATGCCGGACGCCATCTTAAAGAAACCTTCCGGTCTGACTAACGAGGAGTTCGCCATCGTCAAGGATCATCCCAACAAGGGGGCCGAGGCCCTGGAGCCCATCAAGCAGATGAAGGACATCATCCCCGGGGTCAGGCACCACCACGAGAAGCTGGACGGGCGCGGCTATCCGGATGGCCTGGCCGGCGACAGGGTGCCCATGGACGCCCAGATCATCTGCGTGGGCGACTCCTACGACGCCATGAACTCCGACCGCCCGTATCGGAAAGGGCTGGGGATGGAGGAGTCGGTCAAACGCCTGCGCCAGGACGCCGGAACCCAGTTCAACCCGGCCCTGGTGGAGGCCTTCGTCAAAGCGCTGGAAAAGGAGGCTAAAAAATGAGCGAGGCCAACCGCAGTAAAAAATCAGTAGGCGCACTGGTGGGGATCGGAGTGGTGGCCGTGGTGCTGGCCATCTCCTATTTAGTTCCGGGGCTGTTCCAGGGAATGGAGAATAAAAGCTACGATCTGCGCTACCGTTTAAGGGTGGGCCAGACCAACGAACAGGACATCGAGGATGTGGTGATCGTGGACATCGACGACGCCTCGCTGGCCCAGTTGGGGCGGTTCCAGAACTGGCCCCGGCTTTATCACGCCAAAGTGGCCGATTACCTGGCCCAGGGCGGGGCGGCGGCGGTGGCCTTCGACATTTTTTTTGTGGAAAGCGATAGCCTGAAACCGGACATGGTCCAGCTGTACCAGGATGCCAAGGGGGAGCAGATCCGGGCAAAACTCTCCCTGAGCAAGCCTTTCAAGCCGGTGGCCGAAAAAACCCCGGAGTTGATCGGCGCCGTGCTGGAGAACTGGGGCTATGACCAGGATTTCGGGGCGGCCACCGCCCAGTCCGGGATAGTATATTTCCCCTTCTATTTTACCACCGGCAAGCTGAAGGACAGTTCTGATATGACGGCCCGGCGCTGGGCTTATAAACTGTCCCCAGAGGCCGCCGAAAAATACCAATGGATAAAATCCCAGGGCGACTTGTACGCCATAGGGCAGATGACCGCGCCGATACCGGTGCTGCTGGAATCGGCCAGAGGAACCGGCTACTATAACATCGAGCCCGACGACGACGGGGTGGCCCGGAGCATTCCCCTGTTCCTGGCCATCAGCGACCGCTGTTATCCCTCCATGGACTTCCAGATAGTGCTGGACAAGCTGGGGGTCAAAAAAGAGGAGGTTACGGTGGAGCTGGGCCGGTACATCAAGGCCGGGGACAAGCTGAAGATACCGATTGATCAGGACGGCCGGATGCTAATAACCTATTTCGGGCAGTATAAAAAATTCCGCTATATCTCCTACTCCGATGTGCTGACCGAGCAGGTGCCGGCCGAGTATTTCAAGGACAAGATAGTCATCGTCGGGGCCACCGCCGCCGGCCTGATGGACCTTCGGGTGGTGCCGTTCTCCAACGTCTTCCCCGGCCCCGAGATCCACGCCAACATCATGGAGACCCTGTTGACCGGACGGTTCGTCCGGGCGGTTCCCTGGCACATTCAGTTGGTCGTTTTGGTGCTGATAGGCCTTTTAACTGTGGTCGTCTCCCTGCGCTTCAAACCGCTGGCGGCCGGGTTGACCCTGTTCGGGCTGGTGATGGCCTATTTCATTACGGCCACCGTGATGTTTGACAAATCGCTGATCTGGGTGGAGATGGTTCGGCCTTTGGCGGTGGTGCTGTTTACCAACATGGTCATCCTGGGTTACCGCTATCTGACCGAGGAAAAACAGAAACTGTGGATCAAGAACATGTTCCAGGGCTACATGTCCAAAGACCTGGTGGACAAGATCATGGCTAATCCCGAGATGCTGCTGATGGGCGGCGACAAGAAAGAGGTCACCGTCTTCTTCTCTGACATCAAGGGCTTTTCTTCGTTCTCCGAGAAACTGGGAACACCTGAACGCTTGATCGCCCTGATCAACGAGTACCTGGGGGCCATGTCCGATGTGGTGCTGGAATTCGGCGGGTACATCAGCAAGTACGAGGGCGACGCCATCATGGCCTTCTGGGGCGCGCCCACCGACGATCCCAAACACGCCGAGACCTGCATCAAGTGCGTCTGGGCCATGAACCAGCGCCTGCAGATCCTGAACGCCGACCTGGCCAAGCGCAACATGCCGAATTTGTTCACCCGGTTCGGCCTGAATACCGGCATGGTAACGGTAGGCAACGTGGGCTCGGAGAAAAAGAAAAGCTACACCGCCATGGGCGACTCCATTAATCTGGGTTCGCGATTAGAGGGGGCCAACAAGGAGTACAATACGGCCATCATGATGTCCGAGTTCACCTACGCCAAGGTCAAGGGCCTTTATCCGGTGAGGGAGCTGGACCTGCTGAGGGTGGTGGGCAAGGAACAGCCGGTGCGGGTCTACGAACTTTTAGGCCTGTCCGCTGCCGATGTGTCGAATAAGAAAATGAAAGCGGTGGAGATCTACTTAAAGGGCCTGGAACTATACCGGACCAAGCAGTGGGACGCGGCCATCGCCCTGTTCCGGCAGACGCTGGAGGTGGATCCCGAGGACGGCCCCAGCCAGGTCTACATCGGCCGCTGCGAGGACTTCAAAGTGCTGCCGCCGCCGGAGAACTGGGACGGGGTGTTCGTGATGAAAACCAAGTAGATAACGGCGAACGGATAACAGATCACTGGGGGGCCGTCATTGCGGGAGGGCATTGATGCCGGACAAAAGCCTGCACTGAGTTGATAGGCTGAGCAAGCTCGAAGCCCCGGCCCTTGAATGGCTACCGAAGCGAAACAATCAAAAGCGTGTCATTCCCGGCGCTTGCCCCGCCAAGGCGGCCTGTGCGTTGGTACACAAAGAAACGAGAGTACCAGTTCGAAAAAACATTATCATCCGCGCTAATAAGGCGTGGACCGGATGCGGGGAATATTTTAATGCTCTTAACCGTATATTAAGACGAACTCATTACAAGGAGAACGGCCATGAAACGGTTCTTCGTATCTCTGATCATGCTCTTGTTACTGGCAGCCGCCAGCGCGTCCGCCCAGGCGGTCAAGGACAGGGGCGGAAAAAATGCGACCCTTAAGGCAGCGGATGAAACGGCCAAGCCCGTGCCCCCGAAGAAAGGCTTGGGAACGATAACCGGCACGGTGACGGACGCCGACTCCAAGGAACCTTTGCCCGGGGCCGTGGTCAAGCTCCTTGGCACGGAGTTTGGCGCGAATACTGATTCCACTGGCCGCTTCATCATCACTAATGTGAAGCCGGGGACATATACCATCCAGGCAAAGATGATGGGCTTTGCCTCGATGACGGTCACAAAAATAAAAGTAGAAAAAGGTTATACGGTTCAGATTGATTTTCCTCTGCGGGCCCAAGTACTTGAAAGCGTGGGTGGCGTCATTGAAGCCACCAGGCCCATGGTCATAACCGACGCAAAGACAAAGACCACGGTGATCAACACTGGCGCAGCAGCACCTACGAAACCGGGCGAACCGGCAAAACCGGGCGATAAAGGCGCGGCCGGCGGCAGATCTGATGAAATAGCCTATTTTAAAGATGGCGAAAAAAAGACAGCGGCATTGACAGAAACGGGTTCTGCTAGTTCGGCAACCAGCGGAAAAAGCAGGGATGACGGCAAGATTCCTAAGCCCGCTGCCCCGGCAGCATCAATGGAAGAACACCCGCCCGAAACGCCGCTGCCGGTTTCAGCGCCCCGTCCCCGCCCGGCCTCGCCCGGGATGAAGGCGGGCTCGAACGACGACAACAAACAGTTCAACTACTACCTCGGCTACCTGGAGAGGTTCCAACACATACGCGCGGCCAAAGTCGACGTCTCGGGCCGGGTGGTGTTCACGGTCACGGACGCGGACGGCAGGCCAATCGCCAACTGTCCGCTAGCGATCAAGGACGGCCAGGGCGCGGTTCTGGCCAGGCGCAAAACCTACGCCGACGGCCGGGCGATGTTCTTCACCACCGAAAAATCAGATTTCAAGCGCCAGGACCTGGAAGTGGCTGCGACCGGCAACCAGGAAACCGTTGCACAACGGTTTTCGCACAACGGAAAAAGCCTGATCGAGCTCAAGTTCAAACAGCGCCGCCCGACATTCAACAACGTGCCGCTGGACGTGGTCTTTTTGCTGGACTGCACCGGCAGCATGGGCGATGAGATCGCGCGGCTAAAATCGACCCTGCAGGTGATAAACTTTCAGGTGTCGCAGCTGCCGTCCAAGCCGGCAGTGCGGTTCGGCATGGTCCAGTACCGGGACCGGGGGGACGAATACGTCACCCGCGTCACTCCGTTCACGGCGGGTATAGACAAATTCCAAAAGGCGCTCGACGCGGTATCGGCCGGCGGCGGCAACGACGAGCCCGAGGACCTGCAGTCGGGGCTGAAGGACGCGGTCACGGGCATGGCCTGGCGCGATGACGCCTGCAAACTGGTATTCCTGGTAGCCGACGCGCCGCCGCATCTGGATTACCGGGACCAGACCTACGGCTACGGAGACGCCATGCGCGGAGCGGCGGCCAGCGCCATCAAGATCATTACCGTAGGCGCCAGCGGCCTCAACGACCAGGGCGAGTATGTGTTCCGGCAGCTGTCCCAGTATACCATGGGCCAGTTCATCTTCCTGACCTACGGTGAAACCGGCGAGGTCTCGGGCGGGGGCACGGCCGCGGTCAGCCACCACACCGGCAGCAATTTTCAGACCGAAAACCTGGACGCCATCATCGTCCGGATCATCAAGCAGGAGCTGGCCAACTACGGCGACGGAATCATCGAGCCGGACCAGGAGTACTTCGAGACCAATGCCGGCGGCGGCAACAAGGACGACGTGCTCAAGGAACTGTTCGCCGAAGGCATCAGGCAGCTGCTGGACTACTCCATCGTCCGCATCGACGAGAGCACGCCGGCCGCAGTAATGCCGGTCGCCTTCAGCGACGATTCCCTGAGATCCAAAGCCGAGGTCCTCGAGGATAATATCGTGCTGAACCTGGCGCCGGTCAAGGCGTTCCGGCTGGTCGAGCGGAAGGATCTGCGCCAGATAATGGGAGAGCAAAAGCTCAACCTTACCGGCGCTTTTGATAGTGAGAGGTCGGTCGAGGTGGGCAAGCTAATCGGAGCAAAAATATTGATCCTGCCGAAGCTCCATCAGGGAAAAGACAAACTGGAACTATATCTTAAAATGGTGAAGGTGGAGACCGGGGAGATAATGTCGATTACTTTGCTTAAAATAGATGACTGGTTGATATAACATGTTTTACCACGGTGCCTTTTAAGGTTGAGAGTATGAGGCATGCCGAAGGCTGGATCATTCTCAACTTCTCATATTCTTAACTTCTGAAATATAAAAGGGAGCATATAGACCTCCATGGCCAATCAACCATATCAGGTAAAACTTGAAATCTTCGAAGGCCCTTTGGACCTGCTGTTGTACCTCATCAAACAGCAGGAGGTGGACATCTACGACATCCCCATCGCCCGCATCACCCAGCAGTATCTGGAATACATCGAGATCATAAAGTCGCTGGACCTGGAGGTGGCCGGGGAGTTCCTGGTGATGGCCGCCACCCTAATCAAGATCAAGTCCAAGATGCTGCTGCCGCGGCACGAGGAGCTTGAAGGGCCGGAAGCCGAGGACCCGAGGCGCGACCTGGTGCAGCAGCTTTTGGAGTATAAAAAATTCAAGGAAGCGGCCAGCCGGCTGGAGGAGCGCGAGGAGCACCAGAGGCTGATGTATCCCCGGCCCAAGGGCGCCTTTGAAAAACAGGCGGAGCCACCGGCCGAGTCCCCCAAGCCCGAGGTGGAACTATTGGACCTGCTGCAGGCCTTCCGCCAGGTGGTGGAACGGATCGACAAGGTCAAACTCTACCAGATAGTGGGCGAGGACATCACCATCGAGGAACGGCTGAACTTTGTGCTGAAAGAGATCAGCGTGAAAAAGAAAATGAAATTCTCAGACCTATTTGTGAACGAGACCCGGAAACTGATGATGGTGGTCACGTTCTTCGCCCTGCTGGAACTGATTAGGCTGGGCCATGTAACGGTGACACAGGAAGGGCTGTTCGGAGATATCCTGATCTGCAAGGTGGAGGCCGACGGGCAGATGGCCCTGGAATGATGATGCTCACTGCAGAACACCAGGATGGCACCAGCCTGAGAACATCGAGCATGGCACTGAGGCACCGTTAAACTGATGCACTTCGGTAGAACAAGACATATAATTATTATTCTGGCCGCGCTCGGGGCCGTCTGTTTATCGCCGGCCCTGGGCCAGGATATGGATTCCCAGGAGGGCCAGCTCAAGGCCATCCGCCAGAAACTGGCCGAGGCCCGGGAGCGGGCCCAGGAGCTGAAGGGCCAGGAGAAGAACATCCTGGGCCAGATGGAACGGCTGGCCGAGCAGATCAACCTGACCCGTCAGGTGCTGGAGGCCTTAAGGGACAAGGAGGCCCGGCTTAATTCCGAGGTCAGGAAATTAGACGGACAGATGTTGAAGGCCGAGTCCCAGATGGTCCGACGCCAGGCCCTGATGGAGACCCGGATCCGGCAGATGTACAAGCAGGGCCGGCTTTACGAATGGGAGGCGCTGGTGACCCGGGCCAGTTTTGTCGACATCGTCAAGCGGTACAAATATCTCCGACTCTTTTCCCTGCAGGACCGGCGGCTTTATGAGACCATCAGGGAAGAGCGGACCCAGATATCCCGGGACAAGGCCGACCGCCAGGAAAGGCTGATTACCCTGGCCCAGGTGCGGGGCGAGACCGAACGGGAGATGGCGAACCTTAAGGATGACGAGCAGCAGCAAAAAAGGCTGCTGGACAAGGTCCGCCAGGAAAAAGCATCCAAAGAAGCCCTGGTGAAAGAACTGGCGGCCGCGGCCAAAAAACTGCAAAGCCTGATCGACGACCTGGAGCGGCAGCGCAAGGCCGAACTGCAGCGGCGCAAAAAAACGGTCCCGGCCCCCGGCGCCACCGTGCTGGAACGCAAGCAGGGGGGCCTTTTGTGGCCGGCCGAGGGAAAGCTTTATTCCAGCTTCGGTCTCAAGAAACACGCCAAGTACAACACGTACATCCAGAACAACGGCATCGACATCCTTTCCACCTACGGTTCGACGGTGGCGGCGGTGGCCCCGGGTAAAGTCGTATACGCCGAGAGGTTCCTGGGATACGGCAACGTCATCCTGATAGACCACGACGGCGGATATTACACTCTGTACGGAAACCTGACCGACATGCTGGTCTTTACCGGGTCGGCCGTGGCCGAGGGTCAGGTGATAGCCAGGGTCGGGGGCAACCTGGACGGCCCCCTCATGCATTTTGAGGTGCGCAAGGGCGGCAAACCGGTGGATCCGGTCCCATGGCTGAAAAGAAAAAAGGGGAATTAATCGATGAATACGCCCAGCAGCTGGAGCAGGAGTTGAGGGAAAAATATCGGGGTAAAAAGGAGATCGAAGAGATTTTGGAATGAAGCTCCTCGCAGCGAGCTGCGAGGTATCTCAAGGAAATATTTTATCTAAATGAAAACCTTACGGTTTTCAAACTTTCCCGTATAAGGTAAAATTTAGGAAACTTTCAAAAGTCCGAAATATATTTCAACCGCTGTCTGGAAATCAATAGCCGCAGCGACAACGCCCTTGGCGATTCCTTTGTCCTGGCCGGCCTGGCCTGTCTGCAGGCCGAGTGGAAGGACTACACCCGGACAGAGGTTTTGTACCGGCGCGCCCAGGTGAAAGCCATGGCAGTAAAAAGCAAAGTGCGTGAGGCCGGTATCTTGGCCAACAGGGCTGTTTTATATTGCAGATTGGGAAAGACCGACCAGGCTTTACAGCAGGTGGATCGGGCTATTGAGATTTACGAACAAACAGGCAGGATCTCATCCTAAAGGCATCAAATCATAAAGGCCCGAATCTGGTATCAAATGGCGGATCAGGAGCCGGAGCGGAAGGAAGATGCTTTTTATCTTTTGGAACAAACCATTGCCCAACCTATAATAATCATTGATGACGAGCAGGATTTATCTTCCCAGGAAATAGCTTTGGAAGCGTATACCTTGCTGGTTCGGATAGGTTTGGATAAAAATGATCCGTTTAATCCATTTCTTTCAATCGTTTCAGATAGAACGCCTTGGGGGAGCCTTGATACGCTTTATTCAACAGACATCTGGCCTGTTCCCGATGCTGGCCATCTCTGCTCAGCAAAAAAAGCTGGCAGTATATCTCGCCCTGTTGGTCATCATCGGAATATGACGGCAGTAAAGCTTTCAGCCCCTCAAGGCCCCGGTCTTTATCCGTCAGTCCGGCTATTTTGGCCGCCAGTACCTCGGCGGAAAATCTCAGCGCGGGGATCTTCACTGCCAGGGTCAGCGGCAGGACCTGGCTGATGGCCTGACCGGCTTTTTGTTCCTGGTTCGATTCAAAATACAATTCGGCCAAATCCAACAGACTGGAACACAACAGCGAAGAAGAATTGACCTCCCGGGCTAAGGCCACGGCCTGAAGGCAGAATTCTTCCGATCTGGAATATTCCTTTAGGCTCCTGTATACTTCGCTCAGGCCGCAGTCGGCATCGATGATATACTCCTTGTTGTTGATCTCCCGGGCTATGTCCAGCTGCCGCCGAAAAGCCTCAAGGGCCTGGTCGTAATCTTCCAGCTCCAGTTTCATCGCTCCAATGTTTCCCAGGGTATGGCTGATGCCACGCATATCGTTAAGGTCCCGGCAGACATCCAACTGTCTCTGGAAGCAGTTCATGGCCTTGGTGTAATTTCCCCTAAGGCGGTGAACGACGCCCATGTTTCCCGTGGCCCGGCCGATTTCCCTTTTATTGCCCAGACCCTCGGCCAGCCCGAGGTGTTTTTCAATATGGTGCAGAGCCTGATCGTATTGTCCCATGTTTTCATACACGACCCCGATATTCCCCTGGACCACAGCCAGGCCGTTTTTTTCGCCCAGCTCCTGGCAGATGCGCAGTTGTTCCTGGTAGAGCTTTAGGGCCTCTTCGTAATTTCCCATTTTCAGATGCACGACGCCCAGTGTCAGATAAGCGTCGCCAATGCCCGCCTTATCGCCCATCCGCTGGGCGATGGCCAGCTTTTTCTTCGCGTGCTCCATGGCCCGGGCGTAGTCGCCCTGCTCCCAGTATGTGAATGCCAGCCGGTTCTGGGCCTGGCTCAGCCCCATTTGGTCGTCCAGGGCAGCGGCTAATTCTATCTGCCGGTTGTAACAGGAGACCGCTTCCCGATAATCGCTCTGCAGGGCTGCGATCTGCCCGAGCTGTCCGATAGCCCGGGCGGTCTCTAATGTATCTCCCATCTTTTCCAGCAATTCCAGCTGGTCCTGATAATATCTCTTGGCCTTTGCATAATCGCCCTGATTGATGCAGATGATCCCCAGGTTGCCCATCACCCGGCTGATCCCCCGCTCGTTTTTCAGCTGACGGTACGTTTCATCCGCTACGGCCAACATCGGCCGGGCCCGCTCAAACTCACCCATCTTCAGCAACAGCTGGCTCAGGCTTACTTGACAGTCGGCAACCAGATTCCGATCGTTACCCTGGCTGGTTTGGCTTACGTCGCGCTGTCGGATTTCTTCGGCTCGGGCCCACTGGCCCACCAGCTCCAGCACTTCGGCCTTTGAACTGAGTACGGATAGCGGGTGGTATCGGACTTCCTTGCTTGGCGCGGCGAGAGCAAGCCAGAGCTTTTTATATCGGCGTTTCTTGGCCATGGTTCGATACGGACATAATCACAGTTCGAAGAACGGATATATAAAGCCCTGACGGATATCGCCAGGGCTTTCAAGTTGTCCGGCCTATTTCTTCCCGTTAAGCACCAGCTTTCTGGTGTATGGTATCAGCCCTCCGGCGTCGATGATGGCCTGGCGGGCCTTGGGCAGGGCCACGATGTCAAAGCTTTTGCCGGTGGTCTGGTTGACCACCCGGCCGTTCTCGATCTCCAGTTCGTCTCCCTCGCTGGCCTCGATGTTGGGACAGATCACCATGTACAGTCCTACATTGATAGAGTTCTGTAAAAATATCCGGGAAAAGTTCTTGGCGATCACCTTTAATCCCCAGCCCACCAAACAGGAGGCGGCCTGTTCCCGCGAGGAGCCGCAGCCGAAATTCTTGTCGGCCACGATGAAACTGCCGGGCTCGATCTGCTTGGCCTTGAGTTTCTTGTTGAACTCGGCGTCGTCTACGAAAGCGAATTGGGGGGTTTCGGCGGGCAGCACCGTGGCCATGTAGCGGCCGGGATAGATGATATCGGTGGAGATATCGGCGCCTAATTTCAAAACAACTTTACCCATCTTTATTTCCTCCCCTTCTTGGCAGTTTTCTTGGCTTTTTTCATGGCCTTCTTGGCTGGCTTGGCGGTTCGTTTTACGTTTAACGTTTTACGTTTAACGTTCTTGGCCTTCGGTGCCGGGCTTACAGTGCGGGGATCGGTGATCTCTCCCGTAATGGCCGAGGCCGCGGCGGTGGCCGCCGAGCACAGGTAGACCTCGGCATTGGGATTGCCCATCCGCCCTTTGAAATTCCTGTTGGTGGTGGCCAGGGCCTTGTCGCCGTCGGCCAAAGCGCCCTGGTGCACGCCCAGGCAGGGGCCGCAGCCGGAGTTCATCACCACCGCGCCGGCCTGCATGAATGTTTCCACATAGCCTTTCTTCAGGGCCTGCTGATAGATTCTGGTCGAGGCCGGGAACACCAGCATCCGGACGCTGCGGGCCAATTTCTTGCCTTTTAAGATAGCGGCGGCGATGGCCAGGTCGTCCAGACGGCCGTTGGTGCAGGAGCCGATCACGATCTGCTGGACCTTGATTCCCTTGGCGGCGCCCACCGGTTTGACGTTGTCCACGGTGTGGGGAAAGGCGATCTGGGGCGAAAGTGCGGAGGCGTCGATCTCCACTACCTGTTCGTAGACCGCGTCTGCGTCCGGACCGAACAGTTCCGGAATATTCTTGACCCCGGCTTCCTGTTTTAAGTAGCGGATGGTCTCGGCATCCGGCGGAACGATGCCGGCAGTGGCCCCGGCTTCTACCGTCATATTGCAGAGCACCAGGCGGCCCGAGGTGGACATCTTTTTGATGGTCTCGCCGTGGAACTCGATCACTTTAAAGTTGGCGCCTTCGGCGGATAGTTTTCCGATAAGATGCAGGATGATATCCTTGGGCTCAACGTATTTGGGAAGGGTTCCGTTTACCACCACTTTGATGGTCCCCGGCACTTCCACGTTAAGGATCTTGCCCAAGGCCCAGACCGCGGCCATCTCGGTGGCCCCGATGCCGAAGGAGAAGGCACCCAAAGCCCCGTGGCTGGTGGTATGGCTGTCGGTGCCCACCACCACCGAACCCGGCAGCACGTAGCCGTTCTCGGGCAGTATCTGGTGGCAAATGCCACCCTCGTCGCCCCGGATGTCGTGGAACTTGGCGATGCCCTGTCTGGCCACGAACTCGCGGATATTCTTCTGGTTCCCGGCGGTCTTGCTGCTCTCGGCCGGCACCCGGTGGTCGAAGATGATGGCGATCTTCGACGGGTCCCAGACGTTGGCCGGCTGGCCGGTGCCCTGGTAGATCTCTGAAAATTGGTTGATTACCAGCGCGCCATTCTCGTGGGACATGGCCAGGCTGACCTTGGGCTCGACCACGTCGTTCACCTTGACGGAGGCCTGGCCGGTGGCCTTGGCCAGGATCTTTTGGACCATTGTCATTCCCATAGCTTCTCCTAATTAGCTGAGTGTTTTTCTCTAACGACAAGCATGTTGTGGTTAGTATCGGCTTTGTTGCGTGAATAAGGGGTAATTTGGTATAATCGGCCGTGATTAACGAACTGAAAGGGGCCAGAAGGTGAAAACATCGCTCAACAATCAAAAAGGCATCACACATAAAACCAAGAAAAAGGCCCGGTATAAAATAA
>JACQXR010000052.1 GCA_016208585.1 candidate division TA06 bacterium
CCTCGATGCTTTTGGGAAACATCGTACATTGATTGCGATCTCCATACCGATATGCCATGGCCTGCTCCTTTTTCTATTACAGCTAATTATAGCATATTCGGCATTGTTTGTCATTTCCTCTCTTATTATGACACAGTCTGCATGGCGGGGTTAACGGCCACTCTGTCATTCCCGTCCGCTGAAGCGGCCATTTACCGGTACCAAACCCCGGTTCGCTTCAGCGCTGCTGCATAAGCAAAGGCTGCCGTTTTTCCCAGCTTTAGCGGGAAAAGAGTGTTTTGCTTTGCTGAAGCCCAATTTCGCGATCAAGACATTCAGGCAGCCGGGGATTTTGACATCACAGCAGCGCTGGGCGAAAGTTCTCTTTGGAGCTTTCTCTTCAAAGAGAAAGCGGAGAAAAATAATTATTAAAATAAACGCCGAAAGGCCAAGGCCCCGGAATACCCGGGGTATCTTGGCTGCAGTTTTGACATTGGTTTTATTGGAGCCCTGAAGGCAACTTGTATTCTTCTCTGAATAGGAAACGAATATTGACTATTTCACTTCGTCCATGAAGGCTGTGCTGTGGCCGTCGCGCTTCAGCTGGTTCAGGATGTCCGGCTTATCCAAAGCCTTCATGTAGGCCTCCTTGGCCTCCACCTTTTTCAGGTTCACCAGCTCCATCAAAGACTCGTTCAGGCTGACCATTCCCATCTTGCGGTTGGTCTGGATGATGGAAGGAAGTTGGTAGGTCTTGGATTCCCGGATCAGGTTGGAGACCGCCGGAATTCCCAGCAGAATTTCCATGGCCGCGATCCGGCCGCCGCCGATCTTCTTGCACAGGGTCTGGGAGACCACGCCCTTAAGCGATTCCGACAGCATGATCCTGATCTGCTCCTGGCGGTCGGCCGGGAACTGCTCTATCACCCGGTCCACGGTGGAGGCGGCGGTGGAGGTGTGCAGGGTGCCGAAGACCAGGTGCCCGGTCTCGGCGGTCTCGATGGCGATGGAGACGGTTTCAAGATCCCGCATCTCGCCCACCAGCACGATATTGGGGTCCTCGCGCAAAGCCGCCCGCAGGGCGTTCTTAAAGGAAGCGGTATGCGGCCCCACCTCCCGCTGGTTGATTAGGCATTTTTTGTTCTCGTGCACGAACTCGATGGGATCCTCCAAAGTGATGACGTGCCCGGATCGGGTGCGGTTGACCAGGTCCACCAAAGCGCACAGGGTGGTGGACTTTCCCGAGCCGGTGGGGCCGGTCACCAGCACCAGCCCCTTGTTGAGGTTGCAAAGGTTCTGAATGGCCATGGAGATGTTCAGATCCTCCACCGTCACCACCTTGGTGGGGATCACCCGGAACACTCCGCCCATGCCCTTGCGGTCCAGAAATATGTTGACCCTAAAGCGGGCCACCCCGGGGATCTCGTAGGCCATGTCCGTATCGTTGTCGCTCTCGAAATCCTGGCGGTAGCGCTTTTCCATTATCTGGTACAGCATCCTTTCGGCGTCGGCCGGAGCGGTAACCGGAAATTCCTCCATCCGCTTGATGTCCCCGTCGATCCGGAAGATTGGCTTTTCGCCGCTGGACAGGTGAAGATCCGAGCCTTTGCGCTGCACCAGCAGTTTCAACAGCTTGTCTATCTCGGCTTCCTTATAAACCCTGGCATATTTGGATTCCTGCGGAGGCGCAGACACAGCCGGCGACAGGGCGGCGGGAGCCGGCTGGGACGGCGGAGGATTGAACGGCTCCGGAACGGCGGCCGTGGCCGGAACGAAGATGACCGAAAGGTGCTGGCCCTGCATAGTCACTTTTCCCTGATAGTCCGCCCCCTGGGGCGACTTGTAGCTGAAGGCAACCGTTGGCTGGCTCATCAGCTGTTCCCTGGCGTTTTCCGGCATAATCTCGGACAGCAGGCCCATCACCTCCTGGCGGGAAAATTTCTGTTTGGAGACCGATTGCAGCGAGCCCCCCATCACAAATTGAGGTTCGGCCTCGCTGTTCAGCTGGAATTCCGCCGCCTGATAGTCTGCCATGGCTTTAAAGAAAGCGTCAATTCTGGCCATTTTCATCTCCTGGGTGTTACAAAGCTTATTTGCCGCCGGTTGATGATGTGCGCCGTCTGGCCGGTTCGGAGTAAAAAGAACTTGTCCTCCTGGTTCAAAAAATCTATCAGCCGGGATTTGGCGGGAGGCAGTTCCACGTAAGCGTTCCCGTTAAGTGAAGCCTGGTTGTTGAAGCGAACCTCCATCGGTTCCTCCTTGGCACCCATTCTTGAAAGATCCTGGCCGCCCAGCTCGGCCTCGGCGCTGATCTCTACCTCCACGATCCGGTCCTTGTTCATCATCCGCACCGGAGGGTCAGCCTCCAGCCGGAGCACAAAGAAACGCTCCGGGCTGTTCATGAACTCCAGCGCCGTCTCCTGGCCAGTGTGGTTCTTGGAGAAAAGGCTTAAAAAAAGCTCGCCCTTGATCTCCTCACAGTCTACACAGCGGATGGTGACCGGCACCTTCCTTTTTTCTACGGCCAGTTCCTGCATGGCTGTTGCTCCTTAAGTTATTTTTAACCTCAAAAATGCGCAATATTATCAAAGAAAAGCTTCAAAATAGTTGTAATTACAGCTAATTTCGCATATAATGACTTTTCGCTATAACCGTCCAAAATGGACGGTTATAGCGCAGGACATTTTGTTCAAGTTTTGA
>JACQXR010000053.1 GCA_016208585.1 candidate division TA06 bacterium
CTACCCCGTTGTTTTAACGCTTCATTATAGGCCGGCCAGTTCTTTATTTTATACCGGGCTTTTTTCTTGGTTTTATGTGTGATGCCTTTTTGATTGTTGAGCGATGTTTTCACCTTCTGGCCCCTTTCAGTTCGTTAATCACGGCCGATTATACCAAATTACTCCTTATTCACGCAACAAAGCCAATATAATCCGTTAAATCATGTTAATCCTGTCTAATAGGTTTCCGGTTTATCCGGGTTGGGTGTTTCTTTCCGTGTTTTCGGAATTTCTGCTGCTTTAGCGGCATTTATTCTGTGGTAAGGTTTTAAGTTGCGAAGCCCAATCTGATGACCGGTATTTCCCGGATCAGTATTCTGGTACGCGACGATCAGGAGTACCGCCGGGAATATGATCCCAGCGGGAAGCGCGACAGGAGAGAACAGGGTACCCGGGAAAAATAAACCGTGAGGGTCATTATCGGAGCCTCATTAAAAAATGGCTGAGAAAAAAAGTTTCACCCTGGCCGGACTGACCGGCGGAACCGGTTCCGGCAAAAGCACGGCGGCCAGATATTTCCGCGAACTGGGAGCCAGGATCATCGACGCCGACAGGATGGGGCACGATCTGCTTAAAAGCGGCTCGCCCTGTTATGAGGCGGTCCTCAAGGCTTTTAGCCCGGGCATTGCAATCAAAGGGAGAATAAGCAGGAAGGAGCTGGGCAAAATAGTCTTCGGCAATAAACGGGAAATGAAAAAGCTCAACCGGATTGTCCACCCGCACATTTTAAACGGAATAAAAGATCAAATATCAAAAATAAAAAAGAGCGGGTTCAAAGGCCTGGTGGTGGTGGACGCCGCGCTGATCGTGCCCTGGGGTTTACAAAATAAACTGGATCATCTTATAGTGGTGGAAGCCCCGGTAAAAATAAGGCTCGAGCGGCTTGTCGCTGATGGACTTTCTTTGGACCGAGCCAGGAAAATAATGGCCTCCCAGCTGCCGGTCGCAAAGCTCAAGCGGGAAGGCGATCTCATCATAATCAATGGCGGCAGTTTGTCCAGCCTGCAGCAAAAAGTAAAAAAAATTCACGAGACTTTGGGGACGCAAAGAAAAACTGATTTTTAGACACAGATGATTCACAAGAGCAGAGGTTCCGAAGTTCTGAAGTTCCGAAGTTCCGACTGCGTCAACGTTAGAACACATTGTACCAACGATAGAACATACTGCGTCAGCGTTAGAACACATTGTACCAGCGATGGAACATACTGCGCCAGCGTTAGAACATACTGCGGCAGCGTTAGAACATATTGCGGCAGCGTTAGAACGCCTTGTTCCAGCGATGGAACATACTGTCTCGCCATTATGAGGGCTTCTCCGAGCGCTGAAAGACCTTGCACCAACGATGGTCTAGAATGCGCCAACAGTAAAGCGCCTCATACTTTATTCGTGAATCGTTATTTGTTATTGGTAATTTGGTGTCTTTGTGGCATGGCTGAATAGTTGCAACAAAATTTCATAATATAAAGGCAAGGCTTAACATGACGATCTCCGAACTGAAACAGGGCTGCCAGGCGGCCCGGGAAAAACTGGCTCGCCTGCGGAGGTATCTTTGACCTTGATAAATTAGAACGGGAATTATCGCAATACGAGGATCAGATGGCCGGGCCGGGCTTCTGGAACGACAACCTTAAGGCCAAGGAGGTGATTGCCCAGGCCAACCAGCGCAAGGACTGGGTGGAGGCCTGGCGGCAGCTGGACAAAAAATGCGCCGAGGCTTCCGACCTTTTGGAAATGGTAGAGGAGGGCGACCGGGCTTCGCTGGAGGAGATAGAGAACGACCTTAAGATTTTGGAGCAAGGGGTGGAGGCGCTGGAGTACCGCCACATGCTGCGGGGCGAGGACGATGCCCGGGACGCCATCATGACCATCCACCCCGGGGCCGGCGGCACCGAAAGCCAGGACTGGGCCGAGATGCTGTTAAGAATGTACTCCCGGTGGATGGAACGCAACGGCTACGCCTATAAGATGATCGACCTCCAGCCGGGCGACGAGGCCGGGATCAAGAGCGCCACCTTGGAGGTGACCGGTAAATACGCCTTCGGCTACCTCAAGGCCGAGGTTGGGGTGCACCGGCTGGTGCGGATCTCGCCCTTTGACGCCAACAAAAGGCGCCACACCTCCTTCGCCTCCATTTTCGTCTATCCCGAGATTGACGACGAGATCAAAGTGGATATTGCCGAATCCGACCTGCGGGTGGATGTTTACCGGGCGGGGTCGGCCGGGGGCCAGAACGTCAACAAGGTGGAGACGGCCATCAGGATGGTGCACACCCCCACCGGAATAGTGGTCTGCAGCCAGAACGAGCGTTCCCAGTACCAGAACCGGATCAACGCCATGAAGGTTTTAAGGGCCAGGCTTTATCAGCATTACAAGGCCGAAGAGGAGAAAAAACGGCGACAGCTGGAGTCCACCAAGGCCGACATCGCCTGGGGCAGCCAGATCCGCTCCTACGTCTTTCAGCCCTATACCATGGTCAAGGACCACCGCACCGGCCAGCAGGACGGGGACGTGCAGGCGGTGATGAACGGCGACCTGGACCAGTTCATTTTTGCCTACTTAAAGACCGGGGGAAAGTTTGAACGGGTTGACAAAGGCGACGATTTGTGATATTTTTAAGGCAATTAAGACCCGGGCCAAAAAGATACGGCATTCACCCTACGCAATATAATTTCTATCCGAAAGGAGGTGTATCGTTATTATGATAGCAGCTTACGAGTTCATCAACTGCGACGCCGGCAAGGCCGAGGCGGTGGTACGGGCTCTGCGCAAAATCAAGGGAGTAAAACAGGCTCACGTGGTGACCGGTTTGCACGACATAGTGGCCTATGTGGAATCCCCGAATTTGACCGAGCTCACCAAGCTAATCATTGCCAAAATCCAGGGCACCAAGGGCGTCGGCAGGACCGTTACCTGCATCGTGGTCAACGGCAACTAGCGCCGGTTTTTTTGGCAAGGACGGCGCGGGATTGGTGTTCGGCGCCGTCCTTGCATTTAAAAAATAAATATTGCCAACCCCTTGACAAATTGGCATTTTAGGGGTATAGTGCTATAGGATATTGGGAAAGGAGGCGATCCATTATGAATAAGCAGCCCTTGTTGGCGCGGTTATTCTTGCGGTCGCTTTTTGTTTTTTGCCTGTTGCCGGCTTTAAGCACTGCCGCAACCATCAACCTTAACGCCAACGACTCATTGACGGCGGCCGGCGCCTGGAGCAATGTTCCCTACTGCTATGCCGATGACGCGCTCTACACGGTGGGATTAGGCGCGGCTAACGGCTTAAAAAATTTCCGGGTGGGATTGGCCGATCCCGTCGACACAGTCAATCAAGCCATCACCGGGGTGGTGATCTATGTCAAAGGTTATTCCAATAACGCCAGGGCAAAAGTCCGCCTGATTCCCTACTTCGCCGGCACGGCGGGCATATCATCGGCCAATTACGCATTCGGGGTAACCGAAGCTACCAAGTCATACGACATCACGTTGCAAGACTCCACCCTGTCCGACAGCACTTGGAACTGGGACGACGTCGCCAATCTGAGCGTGCAATTCACGCCCAAAACCGCCGCGACATTCTATGTCAATCACATCTTTGCGATGGTCACCAGCGTTGACACCCTCAACTTGCTTCAAAAGCATTATTTTGTTTTTAATGCCATCGCCACCCCCGAGACCCTGGGGCTCTATTTTCCGGTGGTAATAAGCGCCCGGACAATACCGGGTGACACGGTGATGAGTTCCTACAATAATACCGCCGGCCTGACCGACATCCTCACCGGCGCCACCACCCCCAATATTGTAACTTTTACCGCCGGCCTGTGCTCGGTTCAGGTGATGATCAGCCAGGACACCGTAAACACAGCGCTTTTGGTCAGCGACGGCGACACCAGCGGAACCAGCAATCAATTTGACGTCATCAATCCCGGCCTGCACCACTTTGGGTTTGATTCGGTCGGGAGTCAGGCAGCCGGAGCGGCCTTCCCGGTCAATATCGCGGCCCTGGATTTTTACGGGGACACTGTCACAACATTCGCGGATAAAGCAGACCTGTGGGACTTCACCGGCGCTTTGACGCCCGACTCCAGCGGCGCTTTCGTAAATGGCAAATGGACGGGAAACGTTACGATTCCGGTGGTCATTCCATCCGATACGCTGTATTGCTCCCGGACCATTGGCGGGCGGACATATTCCGGCAAAAGCAACGGTTTCGCCGTGGTTGACGCCACGCCGCCGGTCATCAGTTCCAACAGTCCTACCGATGGGGCTGTTAATGTGGCCTTGAATGTTCCGGTTTCCATCACCTTCTCGGAGCCGATCAAGAAGAGCACATTCGCCTATACCTGCACGCCTGACCCCGGCGGCCGGAGTGAGTCTTGGAATGTTGATTCCACCCAGGTAACCATCAACCATACCGATTTTGCTTCATTGACCGCGTATGTGGTCAAGGTGACCACGGCTCAGGATACCGCCGGTAATGGCCTGACCGGCCGGGACACCATCAGGTTTACCACTTTGGATGCCAGCCTTCCCTACATCGTTTCCAACACGCCTGCCGACGGCGTCACCGGTGTAGCCTTGAATGCTGCGGTTTCCATCACCTTCTCGGAGCCTATTAAGAAGAGCGCCTTTGCCTATACCTTCACGCCAGATCCCGGCGGTAGAAGTGAGTCTTGGAATGTTGATTCCACCCAGGTAACCATCAACCATACCGATTTTGCTTCATTGACCGCTTATGTAGTCAAGGTTACCACGGCTCAGGATACCGCCGGCAATGGCCTGACCGGGCGGGACACCATCAGGTTTACCACTTTGGATGCCAGCCTTCCCTACATCGTTTCTAACAGTCCAGCCGACGGCGCCACCGGTGTGGCCTTAAATGCTGCGGTGTCTATCACGTTCTCAGAGCCCATTGAGACAACCACTTTTGCCTATACCTTCATGCCCGACCCCGGCGGTAGAAGTGAAACTTGGAACGTCGATTCCACCCAGGTAACCATCAATCACACTGATTTTGTTTCATTGACGGCTTATGTGGTCAAGGTTACCACGGCCCAGGACGTGGCGGGAAACGGCCTGACCGGGCGGGACAGCCTTAAGTTTACCACGTTGGACGCCACGCCGCCTTACATCGTTTCCACCAGCCCGGCCGACGGCGCTATCAATGTGGCCTTGAATGCCCCAGTTCTCATTGTATTCTCTGAACCCATGGATACAGCCAGTCTTGCTTTCAGCTGCCCCGGGGTGATATGGAATGACACGGTTTGGGGCGTAACCCTTGATACCGTTGCCTTAAGTCATACCGACTTCAGCGCCACCACGGCCTATACATTTACGGTAACTTCGGCCATGGATGAGGCAGGCAACGACCTTGCCGGCTCAAATTCATTTAGCTTCAACACGGTCCTTGGCGTGACCGGCATTCCTGATGGCGAACGCACGCCGTTCTTCTTGGCCAATGCAAATCCCAACCCGGTAGCCGGAGGCAACGCCCGGTTCGAGTTCGGGATACCCGCAGCCGGCCAGGTTTCGCTGGAAATATTCAACGTGATCGGCCAGAAAATAAAGACGCTGGTCAACGGCAAGCTCGGCGCCGGGCGTCATGCCATCATGTGGAACGGGCGTTACGACAACGGACGCCGCGTGCCTTCGGGCGTGTTTATCTACCGCCTGTCGGCCGACGGAAAAACGGCCGCTAAAAAGCTCACCATCATCAGGTAGCGGCGCTCTCAGGCATAGCTGACCCTCCTTTGGCGGGAAGGAGACAGAAGATTTGCATCCGCGCCCGACGCAGGCCGAGGGCTTTTCGTCGATCCGGAAGTTGGGGGCCGTCCGGCAATAATCACGCGGCATACTTTTCCTGAAGGATAATAAAAATGGGGGCGGGTGGCAAACACCGCCCCCATTTTTTTCACGGAATTGTTCGCGTGTCGCTCGGCGAATTCATTAAACTCTGACGGGCCTTTTTGCTTGACTTATATGCTTAAAGTTTGGTAAATTTAGAATCCGATACCAACCACGGAAACACGGAAGTACTGAAACACGGAATTATTGACCAAAAAATAACAAAGTTGTACTAATTCTTTCAGTGTATTCAGGGTCTCTTCGGCAAAAAGAAATTGGTGTTTGCCACAGGACTAAACATACGGAGGACATATGAAATTAGACTGGGTTTACATTTCGGAAATCGGAAAACATTTGGGTCAGAAAGTGACCGTCAAGGGCTGGCTATACAACAAGCGCTCTTCGGGCAAGATTCACTTCCTGCAGATCCGGGACGGCTCGGGCGTGATCCAGGGAGTGATGGTCAGGAACGAAGTGGACGAAAAAACCTTTGAGCTGGGCGATAAGGTAACCCAGGAATCGTCCATCATCGTCAAGGGGATGGTCAAGGAGGACAAGCGGTCGCCCTCGGGTTACGAGCTGGGGGTCACCGATCTCAAGATAATCCAGCTGGCCCAGGATTACCCCATCACACCCAAGGAACACGGCCCGGCTTTTCTGATGGAGCACCGCCACCTGTGGATGCGCTCGTCCAAGCAACACGCGACTCTCCGCGTCCGCGACACTATTGAACAGGCCATCCACGGCTATCTCCACAAGGAAGGTTTCATCCACACTCCGGCTCCGATCCTGACCCCCACCTCCTGCGAGGGCACCACTACTTTGTTTCAGACCGATTATTTCGGCGAGCCGGCCTTTCTTTCCCAGTCCGGCCAGATGTATATAGAGGCTACGGCCGCGGCCTTCGGCCGGGTCTACACCTTCACCCCGGCCTTCCGGGCGGAAAAGTCCAAGACCCGGCGGCACCTGACCGAGCTGTGGATGATGGACGCCGAGGCCAGTTACTTCGAACACGCCGAGAACATGCAGTGCCAGGAGGGAATGATCTGTTTCATCGTCGAGAAGGTTTTGAACGATTGTCAAAGCGAACTGAAAACCCTGGAGCGCGATACTGCGCCGCTGGAGAAAATCAAGGCCCCGTTCCCGGTGATCTCATATAAAGAGGCCGTCAAATTATGCAACGAAGCCGGCGTGCCCATAAAATACGGCGAGGATTTCGGGGCCCCGCACGACACCGCCATCGCCGGCAGTTTCGACCGGCCGGTGTTCGTGGACCGCTTTCCGGCCGGCATCAAATCGTTCTACATGCAGCCGGATCCGGAAGATTTCTCGGTAGTGCTGGGCTCCGACCTCTACGCCCCGGAAGGCTACGGCGAGATCATCGGCGGCAGCCAGCGCATCCACGACCTGGACCTTCTCTTAAAAAAGATGGAGGAGCACAAGGTTCCCTACGAACCCTACAAGTGGTACGTGGATTTAAGGCGTTACGGCAGCGTGCCGCACTCCGGTTTTGGGATCGGGATAGAGCGGACGGTGTGCTGGATCTGCGGACTGCAGCACATCCGCGAGGCCATACCCTTTGCCCGGATGCTGGAGAAGATATATCCGTGAATATAATTTCAGGCGCAAATAATATAGGGACATAGCAGGTCATGTCCCTACGGTTTTAATGCATGAAGGATGCCCGTCAACACATAAAAAGCAGCGGGACTGAACCCGGCCGGCGCACCGGTGTCCTGCTGGCCAGGGCGCTTCAGGGAAGGGCCGTGGTCAATAACAACATCGGCCGCAACGACCGGGCCGTATCCGATCTTGAACGCTGCCGGCGGCTGTCAGTTGCCATGGGCGACGGCAAGCTGCTGGCCGACAGCCTGCTGCAGATGAGCGAGGTGCAAATTTCGCTGAGCCAATACGACCTGGCCAAGGCCGGGGCCAGGGAAGCTTTGGACATCTACCGGAAGAACGGCGACCGCAGCGGTCAGGCCGGCAGCCTGAACAACATCGGCCTGGTCTGCGACGGGTTGGGGAACTATCCCGGAGCCAGGGACTGTTTCAGGGAATCGCTGGCCATTCACCGGGAGGCGGGTAACCGGGACCGGCCAGGCAATGAGCCTGAACAACCTGGGCTCAATCGCCTACCGGCTGGGCGAGTACAAGGAGGCCATGTCCGATTTCCGGGAATCGGTGTCCCTCTATACGAAGATCGGCGACCGCTACGGCCAGGGGATGAGCACCAACAACATCGCCAGCCTGCATCAAATACTGGGCGAGTATCCGGAAGCCCTAAAATCCTACCAGCAATCGCAGGCACATTTCCAGGAGATCGGCGACCGCCAGAGCATGGGAATGTCCTTTAGCAACACCGGAAGCCTGCTGCTTAACCTGGGAGAGTATGACCGGGCGGCCGAATGTTTCGCCTCTTCGTTGGAGATCAGGAACCAGGTCGGCGATGTGTTCGGCCAGGCCACCAGCCATTACAACATTGGCACTCTTAAAATAATACACGGCCTCTTTGAAGACGCATTGAGGTCCTTCCAGCAAGCGCTGGAATTGTGCGAGAAAATAGGGGATCGCTACGCGTTGTCCGGCAACCTGATCGGAATCGGGCGGGTGCATCTGGCCCGGCGCGAGTGGGATAAAGCCCAAACAGCCATGCTTCATGCAGAAACGACGGCCGTGGCGATCAATTACCGCGAGGCCCTGCGCAAGGCCGCACTGGGGCTGTCCGAAGCAGCCATGGGGAAGCACGATCCGGGAACAGCCGAAGTAAAACTGCAGGAGGCGAAAGACCTGGCCCTGGCCATTGGTACCAAGACGGGACTGGCGGAGTGCGACATGGTACAGGGCAAATTACTGGCGTATCGGGCCGCGGGACTCCCGGCCGGGGGTACAGCAGACGATCAGGTGGAGGCGGTGCGGAGCGCCCTTGATAGTTTTGAATCCGCAATGCGCAGGTATGAGGAGATCGGGCAAAGGCTGTCGGTGGCCAATGCCTGCGAGGAGATTGCGAACATGATGGAATTCGTTCTAGCCAGCACTTCCACCGGAGATGGAGTTGGTAAAGACTCTCGATGGTGGAGGGATAGGGCCAACGCCATCTTTTGCGCACTAGGGCTACGCCATCGTATATATGAGAACAACACGCAGTTTGATGAATAAAATAAGTCCAGATAAACAAAAAATCATTCGGCTGGTCCTGCTGCCGGCCATTGTGCTGCTGACCTTCATAAGCTGCGATCCCAGGCCCCAGGGCAGGCCCTATTCCGGGAAAATAGAGATAAATCTGGAACCGGAACAGTATCCCGCCGAAGACATTCCGGAATTTGTATTTCAGCCCAACCGCGCCAAATATCTGATTGCGCCCCGGGCCGAGTACTATCTAATCGGAGTGGTGCTGGGCAAGGAAAGATACCGTTACGACCGGGGAGCCGACATCGCCCCCTACGACCTGGCCATCGCCTGGAACAAACTGGTCCTGACAAAATTATACAAACAGCTTAAGTGGTCGCAGTCCGGGCGCTGGTATCATTGGCGGTATGACGAGGATTTTCCGTTCGACAATGATTTCGTGGCCCGTTATTCCTCCAACAACCACATCATCCCGGCCAACCCCAATATCCGGGCGGCCCTGGGGCTGGTCCGGAAAGGCGAAAACATAGGCCTCTTCGGTTACCTGGTCAATGTCAGCCAGACGGAGGGCGAGCCGGAATTCACCTGGAACACTTCGCTCAGCCGGGAGGACGAGGCCGGAGGCTCCTGCGAGGTATTCTATGTGACGGAGATCAGATACAAGGGGATGAGTTACAAATAGAATATTGTTGCAAAACAGTAGGGACATAGCGTGCTATGTCCCTACCTGTATTTTTCCTTGATATCCTTTATTTTTTGGTGTATCATTATTCTTTTAAATTAGCAGGAATAGAATTATGAGCGAAAAGATCACCACCCGGACCCTTCTTAAAATGAAGCAAAGGGGTGAAAAGATAGCCAGCTTAACGGCCTACGATTACCTGACCGCCCGGCTGCTGGACGAGTGCGGAATAGACCTGATTCTGGTGGGCGATTCGGCGGCCATGGTCTTTGCCGGCTACGAGAACACACTGCCGATTACCATGGACAACATGATCTACCATACGGCGGCGGTCAAGCGCGGGGTCAAGCGGGCCATGGTGGTGGCCGATATGCCGTTCCTTTCCTACCAGACCTCCCTAGCCGACGCGGCTTACAACGCCGGGCGGTTCCTCAAGGAATCCGGGGCCGAGGCGGTCAAGCTGGAAGGCGGCCGGGCGGCGGCGCCCATCGTCAAGAACCTGGTGGAGCGCGGCATCCCGGTGATGGGGCATCTGGGGCTGACGCCCCAATCCATCCACAAGTTCGGGGGCTACCAGTTGCAGGCCAAGGACAAGGAATCGGCCGAGCGCCTGATGGCGGCGGCCAAGGCCCTGGAGAACGCCGGCTGTTTCGCCATCGTGCTGGAGAAGATCCCGCACCAGGTGGCCCAGCGGGTCAGCCAGGAACTGACCATACCCATCATCGGCATCGGGGCCGGGCCCCACTGCGACGGACAGATCCTGGTGGTGGACGACATGGACGGAAGGTTTGAGGATTTCGTGCCCAAGTTCGTGCGGCAGTACGCCAACCTCGCCAAAGACATGCGCCAGGCCTTCAAGGGGTACATCGGAGACGTCAAGAGCAAGAGCTTCCCTAACATGGACGAGAGCTTTTCAGAGGAATAGCGTTAGCCACAAAGGCACGAAGACAAAGGACTAATTGTATTCTCTATACAGTAGTAGTCGCTATCCAGTAGAAAATATTCGCGTTTTAATGAAGATAGTCAAAACTATAAAACAAATTCGACAGGTTATTGCTCTGCGGAAGAAACAGGGCAAGCGGATAGGCTTTGTCCCTACCATGGGAGCCTTGCACGAAGGGCACCTATCGCTGATACGGCTGGCTAAGAAGTGCTCTGACTTCGTGGTCGTCTCAATATTTGTGAACCCCACCCAGTTCGGGCTCAAGGAGGACTATAAAAAATATCTCCGGGACCTGAAACGCGATGCGGCGCTTTGCCAAACGGCCGGAGCCGATATGATATTCTCGCCCGCGCCCGAAGAGATATACCCAAAGGGCTTCTCCACCTATGTCAACGTTGTGGGCCTGACCGAGGGGCTATGCGGGGCCTCACGCCCCGGGCATTTTAAGGGCGTGGCCACGGTGGTGGCCAAACTGTTCAACATCGTCCAGCCGGACGTGGCGGTCTTCGGGCAGAAGGACGCCCAGCAGCTGGCGGTCATCAGACAAATGACGAAGGACCTGGACCTGCCGGTGAAAATAATCGGCGCACCCATAGTCCGGGAACCGGACGGCCTGGCCATGAGCTCCCGCAATGTTTATCTGACCCCGGCGGAACGGCAACAGGCAACGGTTTTGCACAGGGCGCTAAAGCTGACGCAACGTTTGGTAAAAAGCGGAAAGCGTGAATCGGGAATTGTGAAACGTGAGATGGAAAAAACGTTGAAACGCGATGCACCGCTAGGGGAGATAGATTATGTTGAGATCGTGGATAGCGAGACTTTGAAACCAGTGAAGAAAATATCCAGACAAACTTTGATTGCTTTGGCAGTTAAGTTTCCCAGTGCAAGATTAATTGATAATGTGGTGATATAATGTTTTCGGAAATAACCGGGTATTATTTTTTTAGTTCTATTATCCAAGTGGAAGCGGCTATATTTTCTATATATGGTTTATTTATAGTATTCAAAATACAAATCTGCAAAGCGAATATTGATACATGTAAGAATTTGTTGTTTATGAAATTCAATAAATTACATATGATTTCTGATTTTGAAAAAAAGAATGATTCGCAAAAGGAGGAATATATTACTGAAAAAGCAAAAAGCGCACCAGATGAGCCAATAGCATACCAATTTAGACAATGGTTGGATAATCAATATTCGATTGCTAAGATAAAAAGCAGTTTTCGATCGCCACTCGTATTACTTATTACAGGGATGATAACAGATGCCGTGGCTTTGATATTTATGCAAACTATTCAAAGGCTTTTTATTTTGGAATCAATATTATATGCAATTTCATTAGGAATATTTATTGTTGCAATTATTCAAATATATCGTAGCATAACTAAAATTATATTAGAGTAAATAAAAATGATTAGAATACTCTGCAAATCCAAGATCCACCGCGCCACCCTAAGCGGAGCCAACCTGCACTATGCCGGCTCCATTGCCGTTGACGAGGCCCTGATGGAAGCGGCCGACATTTTGCCCAACGAGATCGTGCAAGTGGTGAACATCAACAACGGCAACCGTTTTGAGACCTATGTTATCAAGGCGCCCCAAAGGTCCGGCGCCATCACCCTTAACGGGGCGGCGGCGCGCTTGGGCCTGGCCGGAGACAAGGTGATCATCATCTCCTCCTGCTACATGGACGATGCCGAAGCCAAAAAACACAAGCCGAAGATCGTCTGCGTGGACGACAAGAACCGCATCGCCAAAAAGACCAGGCTATGACCAGAGACTGCATCTGCCTGATACTGGCGGCCGGCCAGGGAACCAGGATGAAGTCCGGCCTGGCCAAGGTGCTCCATCCCTTGTGCGGAAAGCCCCTGGTGGAGCATGTGGTCCGCTCGGCCCAGAAGGCCGGGGTCGATCAAACCATCGTGGTGGTAGGGCACCAAGCCGACAAGGTCAAGAAAGCGCTGGCCGGAGTTTCCGTTCAATTCGTTATGCAGCAGCCCCAAAAGGGCACCGGGCACGCGGTGATGCAGGTCCTGCTCATCATAGAGAAATTCGACGGTCAGCTGCTGGTGCTTTACGGCGACGTGCCTCTGATTAAGCCAGAGACCCTAAAAGCACTCTTGGAAAAACATCAGACCGAGCAGAACGCTTGTACCATGCTGACCACGATCATCGACCAGCCCGGTTCCTACGGCCGGATAATCCGCGATCAGAACGGCTCCGTGTCCCGCATCGTGGAAGCCAAGGACGCTTCGTCCAGAGAACTGGCGGTCAAGGAAATAAACCCGGCCATCTATGCTTTTGATAACCGGGAATTGGTGAAGGCCCTGGGACAGCTGAAGCCCAACAACAAGCAGGGCGAATACTATTTGACCGATGTGATCGGGATATTCAAATCAAAAGGAATGAAGATAGCAACCCAGATCGTTACCGACAGCCGGGAAGTGCTGGGGATCAATACGCCCGAAGAACTGGCCGAGTGTGAAAAGTATTTATCTAAAATGGTTTAAGAGGTTTAAAAAGGTTTAAAGGTTTGAAAAAGTCCGGAAATGATTTTGAATATTATTAAGGTTGATATTTCCAATGTCACTTGTTGATCTGAAAAAACGTCCGGCCGGGAAGGGTCGGAAAAGGCTGGTGTTCGCCGCGGTCCTGCTGCTGGTGATCGTCTGCGGGGCCGTGGGCTTTTCGGTCTGCCTGCGCTGGAAGGAGAACAGCCGGATTGAGAAGAAGCGGCGCATTGCCCAGATCCGGGTGCAGGTGCTGAACGGCACCAAGGAATCCGGGCTGGCCCAGAAGATGGCCGACGACCTGCGCCGCTATGGCTTTGACGTGGTGGACATCGCCAATGCCGAGAACGACAGCTTTCCCGAGACGGTGGTGGTAGACCGGGCCGACAACAGCACCGGCAACGCCGTTTACGTGGCCGAGGCCTTAAAATGCATAAACATAATCCCGCAATTAGAATCACGATCATATCTGGAGGTAACAGTAATAATTGGCAAAGACTATAACCGCCCCCAAAAGAAAGGTTTCCTCGGCCGCTTCTAAAACCTTGAGGAAAACCAAAAAAGCAACCCCGGACCGGAAAAAGGCCGTCATCAGGAAGCCGGCGGTCAAAAAAATTGTTCCGCGCAGAAAACTGGTGATCAAAAAAACATTGCCGGTCCAGAAGAAAACAGTCCGGCCGCAGCCCAAACCGGACCAGGTCCGGGAACTGGCAAACGAAATCTCCCGGTTGGCCTTGAGCAAGAAGGCTTTTGACGTCAGCGTGCTGGAGATCAAGGAACTGTCCTCGGTGGCCGATTACTTTGTGATGGCCTCGGGGGCCACCGATATTCAGGTGAGGGCCATCTGCCATGCCATCGAGGACGGCCTGCGGGCCAAGGGCATCAAGCCGCACCACCTGGAAGGCATGGCCGGGGCCACCTGGGTGCTGCTGGATTATGTGGACGTGGTGGTCCATGTGATGCAGCCCCGGGCCCGCGATTATTACGCCCTGGAAGAACTGTGGGCCGACGCCCCCAAGCAGGAAATGAAGGACTGAAGGCTTATGCCCTGCGTCCTTGTCATTGCGAGGGCGGCCAGATTTATAACATACGAAGCAATCCACGAAAATGTTCGGCAAAAAATATTTCGTCTATATCCTGGCCCACAAGCGAAACGGCAGCTTGTATGTCGGAGTTACCAATGATCTAAAACCCAGGGTGGCCGAGCATCGGCAGGGAATACTGCCTGGCTTAACCAAGAAATATAAAATATTTCTGCTCGTATATTATGAAGCACTTGATGAACCAAGACCGGCCATTGCCAGAGAAAAACAGTTGAAGACTGGTTCAAGGGCCAATAAAATCAGGCTGATAAAGGGAATGAACCCCGGGTGGGATGATTTGTTTTGTACGGAGAGATATAAACGGGATTATCAGTTAGATTGCTTCGTCTGTCAGACAGGGTGCAATTCTCGCAATGACGGGTAACAGCCGGATTGCTTCGTCTGCCAAGCAAGGGGCAATCCTCGCAATGACGTGAAGAGCATTATGATCAAACAATACCTGCAAGACCAAATAATCCAGGCGGCTCAAAAAGCCCTCAGCATAAGGCTGGAACCGAAAAGCATTGTGTTGGAGCGTCCCAAGCAGACCGCTCATGGCGATTGGGCCACCAGCATTGCCTTGTCGCTGGCCAAAGAAATGAAGGCCAAGCCCCGGGATATTGCCCAGAAAATTTGCGATTCCCTGGCGTTGGATCCAGGTTTGGTGAGCAAAACCGCGATCGCCGGGCCGGGGTTCATCAATTTTACTCTGGCCTCGGACTGGTTCTACCAAGAATTGACTGAGCTGCTGTCACGAGGAATCAAATACGGGCAATCCCAGGCCGGAAACGGCCAGAAGGCCCAGGTGGAATTCGTCTCCAGCAACCCCACCGGCCCTTTAACCGTGGGCCACGGCCGCGGGGCCGCCATCGGCGACTCGCTGTCCCGGCTGCTGGAAGCCCAAGGCTATCAGGTGACCCGCGAATATTATTTCAACGATGCCGGTCTCCAGATGAAGAAGCTGGCCCAGTCCGTTTTTCTGCGCTACCAGCAGGCGCTGGGCAAAGAGATCGTCTTTCCCGATGACGTCTACCATGGCGATTACATCAAGGAGATCGCCGAAGCCTGCCGCCGGGAAAAGGGCGATAATCTGACCGAGGTCGACCTGGATTACTTCAAGCAAAGCGCGGTGGCGGTGATCTTCGGGGAGATCAAGAAAACGCTGGCCCGGATGGGGATTGTCTTCGACGTCTACTACAACGAAAGCACTCTTTACCAGAGCGGCGAGATCGAAAGCACGCTGCAGGCCCTCAAGGACAAGGGACTGACCTACGAGAGCGAGGGCGCGGTCTGGTTCAAGGCCACCCAGTTCGGGGCCGAGAAGGACCGGGTGCTGCTGCGCTCCACCGGCGAACCCACCTACCGCCTGCCGGATATAGCCTATCACCTGACCAAGTTTAAACGGGGCTTCGACCTGGTGATCGACGTGTTCGGCAGCGACCATCAGGCCACTTATCCCGACGTGTTGGCGGCCCTGGGCGTCCTGGGCTGCGATCCCTCGCGGATTGACGTCCGGATCCACCAGTTCGTCACTTTGATGCGGGGCGGCGAGCAGGTGAAGATGTCTACCCGCAAGGCTACTTATATCACCCTGGACGAGCTGATGGACGAGGTGGGTTCAGACGCGGCCCGTTACTTCTTTTTGATGCGGAGGATGGAGTCGCACCTGGACTTTGACCTGGACCTGGCCAAGAAGAAATCCGACGAGAACCCGGTCTTCTATGTCCAATACGCCCACGCCCGGATCTGCTCGATCATGCAGCATGCGGGGGAAAAAATGGGTGTAAAAGAGGTAAAGGATGGAAAGGTTGTAAAAGAGAAAAGTGATCTGGGCCTGCTGAAACAGCCGGAAGAGATAAAACTGATAAAGTCATTATTGGAATTCCCGGAACTGGTGCAGGGCGCGGCCCAGTCGCGCGAGCCGCACCGCATACCCACTTATCTGCAGGAGTTGGCCGGGATCTTCCACAATTTTTATCACCAGCACCGGGTGGTGACGGATGACCAAAACATTTCCAACGCCCGGCTGGACCTGTGCCAGGCCACGCGCACCGTGATCGCAAACGGGCTGGGGCTTTTGGGGGTTAGCGCCCCGGAGAAGATGTGACCTTAAAAACCAATTACATAGGCCACGACGCCCAATACAAACGCAACAAAGCCGAGGGACTTAACGGCTGGAACGACGAACAGGATTGGAAAGCTTGGGAAGAAGCCCTGGAAAAACTATGCAAGGATCCCGCTTTTCCCAAATCCGGCAAACTTTTGGAACTTGGTTGTGGGGCGGGAGAGGTTTCTCTATATTTTGCGGCAAAGGGCTACCGGGTTTACGGCATAGACATTGCGCCATTGGCTATAGAATGGGCCAGGGAGAAGATCCTTAAAACGAATATAGAGGCAGAATTTGAAACCGGTGATGTCCGGGACTTGGGAATATGGGAAGATGATTTTTTTGACATCGTGATAGACGGGCATTGCCTGCATTGCATTATCGGAGATGACCGGGCTGAGGTGCTCAAGGAAACATACCGGGTCTTAAAGCCCGGCGGCTTGTTCTTTTGCAGCACCATGTGCGGCGAGCTCAAAGACCCGGAAAGTAAACCTTTTTTCAATCCTGAAAACCGTTGTATCATGAGCCGCGATGGGCAGATTGCCACCAGATACATCGGGCTGCCGGAGGATATTTTATGTGAGATAAAAACAGCAGGCTTTAAGATCGTAAAATCAAAAGTTGAAAACAGCAAAGATTTTATATCGCAGGATTTAACTGTTTACGCGACAAAACAATAAATAATCTGGATTCCCGATTTATCGGGAATGACATGAAGGAAAACATGCGCTACAAAGATGCTGGCGTCAATATTGATGCCGGGACCGAATCGGTCCAACGGATAAAAAAAGTGGTCCGCTCCACTTTCACCAAGAACGTGCTGACCGACATCGGCAGCTTCGGGGCCCTGTTTGACGGCTCTCTCAAGGGATACAAACAGCCGGTGCTGGTCTCCTCCTGCGACGGGGTGGGCACCAAGCTCAAGGTGGCCTTAATGGCCAAGCAGCACGGCACGGTGGGCCAGGACCTGGTGAACCATTGCGTCAACGATATCCTTGTCCAGGGGGCAAAGCCCCTGTTCTTCATGGACTACGCGGCCTTCGGGCGGCTGGAGCCGAAGATACTGGAGTCCATAGTCACCGGATTTGCCAAGGCCTGCCGGGAGAACGGCTGTTCCTTGATCGGCGGCGAGACCGCCGAGATGCCCGGCATGTATGCTATCGGCGACTACGACCTGGCCGGGTTCATCGTGGGCGCGGTCGAGAAAAAAAAGCTGATTACCGGACGATCTATCAAACCCGGGGACGTGGTGATAGGGCTTTCCACCAACGGCCTGCAGACCAACGGCTATTCCCTGGCCCGGAAGATCCTGTTCAAAAAATGTAATTACAAAGTAATTACACGCCTGCCGGAGCTGGGAGCCACGGTGGGAGAGGCATTGCTAAAAGTCCATCCTTCGTTCCTTAAGCCTGTCTTTCCGCTGTTGGAAAAGGATCTTATAAAAGGCATGGCCCACATCACCGGGGGCGGGTTTTTGGAGAACATCCCGCGGGCGCTGCCCGAAGATTGTAATGTGAAGATAAAACTTGGCTCCTGGCCGGCGCTGCCGATCTTCGATGTCCTGCAACAAAAGGGCAAAGTTCCCCGGGACGACATGTACCGCACCTTCAACATGGGGATAGGGTTTGTTCTAATTGTAGCAAAGCGGGATGAAGAACAAGCGTTGAAAATGTTGAAAACGTTTAAAACGTTCAAACCGTATGTTATAGGGCAAGTGGTAAAGGGGAATAAAAAAGTTAAATTGGTTTGACCCCTCTGTCGGGACACACCCACTTCAAAAGCCAGGCATATAGCACTATTCAGTGCAGGCCTTGATCCCCTCTTTTCAGAGGGGACATTAGGGGCACTTGGAATATTCGGGGGTGATATAAAGTGAAGATCTATCTCAACGAAAAGCACATCAAGGCCGAGAAGGGCGCCAAGGTGGCCGAACTGGTGAAACAGCATAAGCCCGGGGCCGATGTCTACGTGCTCAACGGCTTTCCCTGTCTTCTGGGGCAGACGGTGAGCGAGGGCGACCATCTGGTGCTGATCAAAAAAGGCGAAGTGCCCTCCAAGAACGACCTGGAGCATTTGTTGTCCGCCCGCCATACGCCGGGCATCGCCGACACGCTTAAAAAATCCTGTGTAGGCCTGGCCGGCTGCGGGGGGCTGGGCTCGACCGCGGCCATTGCGCTGGCCCGGGCCGGGGTGGGCCGGATGGTCATCGCTGACCAGGACGTGGTGGAGCCGTCCAATCTCAACCGTCAGCAGTATTTCGTCTATCAGATCGGCTTGCCCAAGGTGGAGGCCATCAAGGAAGTGATCAAGAAGGCCAACCCCTTTATCAAGGTGGAGACCCATCACCTGCGGATAGTGCCGGAGAACGTGGTTACGCTTTTCGGCAAGTGCGACGCCATCATCGAAGCCTTCGACATGGCGGACCAGAAACAGATGTTAGTGGAGACGGCGCTTTCCAAGCTCCTGAAGACTCCCATCGTGGTCGGCAGCGGCATGGCGGGGTACGGGGCCAACAATATTCTGCGGACCAGGAAGACCGGGATGCTGTACCTTTGCGGGGACGAGCAGAGCGAGGCCGGCCCGGGCTTCGGGCTGATGGCCCCCCGGGTGGGCCTGGCCGCCTGCATGCAGGCCAACCAGGTGCTGGAGATTCTGCTGGGGCCGGATCCGCGGATCAAACAAAGTGAATCGTGAAATGTAAATCGTTAATCGGGGGCTATGATAAAAGTTAATGGAGAACAACATCCCTGGCGGCAGGGGCTGAATGTTACAAAGCTTCTGGCCGAGAAGAACTACGTGTTCCACGCCATCATCGTGCGGATAAACGAGAAGTTCATCCCGCCGGAGGAATACGATGCTGCCTTGATAAGCGATGGCGACAGCGTGGAGACCATACATCTGATAACCGGGGGGTGATCTCTAAAGTTCAAAAGGTTAAAAAGGTTTGAAAGGTTTAAAAAGCAAGTGCAAAGATGTTAGTTGATCAATACGGAAGAAAGATAAACTACCTGCGGGTCTCGGTCACCGATCGCTGTAACCTGCGCTGCTGCTATTGCATGCCGCAAGAAGGCGTGCTCAAAAAGCACGAAGAGATTTTGACCTTCGAGGAGATCGAGACCATTGTCAAGGCCGGGGCGGAGCTGGGCATCGACAAGGTGCGGCTGACCGGCGGCGAGCCCCTGCTGCGAAAGGGTTTCATTGACCTGGTGAAAAAGCTATCAGCCATCAAAACCATCAAGGACCTGGCCCTGACCACCAACGGGATCTTACTGGGACCCATGGCCGCCGAACTAAAAAGCGCCGGCATCAACCGGGTGAATATCAGCCTGGACACTTTACGGCCGGAGCGCTTTCAGCAGATGACAGGCAGCGCCGACTGGCAAAAGGCCCGTGACGGGATACTGGCCGCTTTGAGCGCGGGTTTTAAACAGGTCAAAATGAACGTGGTGGCCATCGCCGGGTACAACGATGACGAGATCGTGGATTTCATTGCCTTTGTCAAAAACAAGCCCATAGGATTGCGTTTCATCGAGTTCATGCCAGTGGGCAATGCTTATTGGGAATCCTCCAAAATGCTGAACTCCGAAACCGTTAAAAAGCGGATAGCGGATAGCGTGAAGCTTATTCCAGCAGTCCATAAAAATAACATAGCCGAAGAATTCCAGATCGAGGGCAGCCCGGCCACGGTGGGTTTCATTTCCCCGCTTTCGCAAAAATTCTGCAAAAAGTGCAACCGTTTGCGGCTGACCTCCGATGGATTCCTTAAACCTTGCTTGGGATCCAAAAGCGAGGTCAACATCAAGGTTTCGTTGCGCAACGGGCTGCGGGGAACCGAGCTGCGGCGGGTCTTTTACGAAGCTCTGCGCCTCAAGCCGGCCTGCCACAAGATGAACCAGGGCGCGGTGGATATTGCGCGGCACATGGCCGACGTGGGAGGATGAAACTAAATGCAGAAAGCAAAAGGCAGAATTAAAAATTTCAAAAAACTGTCCCATGTGAATTCCAAGGGCCGGGCGCGGATGGTTGACGTAACTGACAAGCGGAAGACGGAGAGAATGGCCAGGGCCTGCGGGGTAGTCAAGATGAAACCGGCCACACTGGAACTGATCGCAAAAAACAAAATGGCCAAGGGCGATGTGCTGGGAATTGCCAGGATCGCCGGGATCCAGGCGGCCAAACGGACGCACGAGCTGATACCGCTGTGCCATCCCATTGCTCTGACGCACATCGAGGTGGATTGCCGGATAAATAAAAAAAGTTCATCGATTGAGATCACCAGCACCGTGCGCTGCGCCGACCGCACCGGGGCCGAGATGGAGGCCCTGACCGCAGTGTCCGCGGCCTGCCTGACCGTCTACGATATGGCCAAGGCGGTTGACAAGGGGATGGTGATCTCAGGTGTCAAGTTGGTGGAGAAGAGCGGGGGAAAATCGGGGCGCTGGGTCCGCTGAACTAAAGTCCCCTCTGGCACGAGGGGATTAGGGCCTGCACTGAGCAAGACATATATGCTGCTTACGAATGTGGTGTATCCATGAAGGTTTATTACAACCCACAACTCAAAGAAAAGGCCCGCAAGTTCCGTAACAAAAGCACCAAGGCAGAAATCAGGCTTTGGCTGCATCTCAAGGGTAAACAGGTCCTGGGTTGTGATTTTCACCGGCAGAAACCGATAGGCAACTATATCGCTGATTTTTACTGCCCCAAAGTGCAGTTGGTTATTGAGGTGGATGGATACACTCACAATTTTGAAGAGGTCGTTAAAAAGGATCATAGAAAACAGGGTTACCTTGAAAATCTGGGCATAATGGTTCTGCGATTTAAGGATGAAGAAGTGATAGAGGATATAGATTCGGTTTTGAAAAGGATCGAACAGTATATAACTGAAAACGCCCCACGACTTCCTCAGGGAAAGGTTTTACACACCCCTCGTTCCCCTCGGGATGAGGTCTTACACACCCCTCGTTCCCCTCTTTTTAGAGGGGAGGATAGTGCAAAGTAATATGTCAGGTAAAATAATCTCCATAAACATCAGCCGGTGCAAGGGCGAAAAAAAGGTCAGCGTTCCGTCCGCTATCCTAAAGGAAAACCACGGTATCGTGGGCGATGCCCACGCCGGAAACCGGCATCGCCAGGTCAGCCTGTTGGCGGTGGAGAGCGTGGATAAGATGCGGGGCAAGGGCGTTGATCTTCATCCCGGGGATTTTGCCGAAAATCTGACGGTGGAGAATATAAAATTAAGTAAATTGAAAATTGGGCAGAGGCTGAGTGTCGGTCCGGAGATAATCCTGGAGATCACCCAGATCGGCAAGGAGTGTCACAACGATTGCGCCATTAAAAAGCAGGTGGGCGATTGCGTGATGCCGAGGGAGGGAGTGTTTGCAAAGGTGATAAAGAGTGGAGGGATAAAAACGGGGGACGAGATTTCTTTGGAAAATAAAAATGCAACCCTTCGGCAAGCTCAGGGCAAGAATGAAAAATTCAAAATTGCCATTCTCACCGTCTCTGACAAAGGCTCCACCGGCCAGCGCACCGATACCTCCGGCCCGGCCATCAAAGAAATGCTGGCGCCAATGGGCGCGGAAGTGGCCGCCTACGAAATAGTGCCAGACGAGCGCCCGCTTATCGCCGAAAAACTGATCTACTACGCCGACACGCTGAGCTGCGACCTGGTGCTGACCACCGGCGGCACCGGCTTCTCGCCCCGGGATATGACACCCGAGGCCACTTTGGATGTCTTAGACCGCCTGGCGCCCGGCATCCCCGAGGCCATCCGGGCCAAAAGCCTGCAGATAACCCCCAAGGCCATGCTGTCCCGGGCGGTGGCCGGGATCCGCAAAAAGACTTTGATCATCAACCTGCCCGGCAGCGAAAAGGGGGCGCGGGAATCGCTGGAGGCGGTAATCCCGGCGCTGTCCCATGGAATAGAGATCCTGCGGGGAGAAGGCGGGGAGTGCGGGAGACAATGAACAATTAGCTATCAACAATTGCTCAAATTCAGAAAGCAGAAAACAATAAATCAAATATTTTTGGTATTCTATTTTTTGTCTTTTCCCCTTGCATTGTCTTTTATGTTATGCTAAAGTAAAATAATATTTAAAATCCAAAAAGGCGCCAAATGTCCAAAGATAATTTCTATCCCAAGCACAACAAATGCTCGTTCTGCGGGCGCTCTTCCGCAGATGTCTCACAGCTGATAGACAGCAGCGAGGCGGCCATCTGCAGCGATTGCGTGGCCAAATGCTCCGAGGTCATCACCCAGGACAAAAAATACACCGGCTTTCCTTCCAAGGATGACCTGCCCAAGCCGGTGGAGATCAAGGGCGTGCTGGACGAATACGTGATCGGGCAGGACCGGGCCAAAAAGGCCCTGGCGGTGGCGGTCTATAATCATTACAAGCGGATCCTTTCCTACGGCGGCGATTCCGAGGTGGAGCTGGATAAGAGCAACATTTTGGTGATCGGGCCCACCGGCACCGGAAAGACCCTGCTGGCCCAGACACTGGCCCGGCTGCTAAAGGTGCCCTTCGCCATCGCCGACGCCACCACGTTAACCGAGGCCGGCTATGTAGGCGAGGACGTGGAGAACATTCTGGTGCGGCTGCTGCAATCGGCCAACTACGACCTGAAGCGGACCGAGATCGGCATCATCTACATCGACGAGATGGACAAGGTGGCCCGCAAGTCCGAGGGGCCGTCCATAACCCGGGACGTTTCCGGCGAAGGGGTGCAGCAGGCCCTGCTGAAGATACTGGAAGGCACTTTGGCCCATGTGCCGCCCCAGGGCGGCCGCAAGCACCCGGAGCAGCCGCTACTGCCGGTCAACACCCGCAACATCCTGTTCATCTGCGGCGGCACCTTTGACGGGCTGGACAAGATCATCAACGCCAGGATCGGCACCAAGACCCTGGGCTTCGGGGCGGACATCCGGGAACGCAGCCAGCTTCAGCCCAACGAGCTTTTGGCCAAGGTCCAGCCCGACGACCTGCTGAAATACGGGCTGATCCCCGAGCTGATCGGGCGGCTGCCGGTGATCTGTTCGCTGGACCCGCTGGACAAGCCGGCCATGATGGAGATCCTGACCCGGCCCAAGAACGCCCTGGTGAAGCAGTATCAAACATACTTCGGGATGGAAGGGGTGGAATTGGAGTTTCTGCCCCAGGCCCTGGAGGCCATCTCCGAGGACGCCCTAAAGCGGGGCACCGGGGCCCGGGGCTTGCGGGCGGCGCTGGAGGAGGCCATGCTGGACATCATGTATCACCTGCCTTCCAGCCAGGGCATTACCAAATGCACCATCGGGCGCGAGGTCATAGTGAACCGGCAGGAGCCGGAGTACGTCCGCAAGGAGCAGGACGCGGCCTGACTGGGGACAAATAACAGGGAACAATTAACAAGGAACATTGCACCCAAACCACCAAAAGCATTTTCTTTAAAAGGAGTTCAGTCGTGAAAAAGTTA
>JACQXR010000054.1 GCA_016208585.1 candidate division TA06 bacterium
AATTTGAGGCTCCCTTTCCGGCTTTGCAGGCTGACCACCCGGTTGTTGTTCATGTCGGCCACGTAGACCTTTCCGTCCTCGGTGGCGGCGATGCCCCGCGGAGTGTGTAATTCTCCCGGCCCGCTGCCCATTTGTCCGAAAAATTTTAAGCCGCTCAAGCCCTGGTTGTAGATTATCTGGTGCCGCCCGGAATTGACCATGTAAACAGTGACATCATCGTCGTCGTCCTTGGTGGAGGTGTCGTCGGTCTCGGCCAGCCGGCCTCCGGCGACGCCCCGATCTTGGTGAAAGCATAACTGCGCGAGACTACCGCCTGGGCCTTTAGGGCCTCCAACTCGGTGCGGCCGGATCCCAACTCGGCGCCGACCACGCCCAAAAGATATTTTTCCAGTTCGGTCTCCATCACCAGCAGCAGGCCGGATGCTGTTTCCTGCCTTATCTCTGCCGGGTCGGAAAATTCCCGGTCGTTAACACAGAAAGGAGACTTGGAGTAAATCCTGACAAAGCCATTTATCGGGCCGAAGGCTTGTCCCTGGCTGGTATAAATCATCAGACCGTTAATCGCGGGCAAAAGTTTCCAGCTTTGGCCCGGGGCAATCAACGTCTGGTGATCGCCGTTGCTGACATAGACTGTATCGCGCCCCCGGATCTCCGTCCGGGAAAGATTGCGGCTTAAGGCTACCCTTATCAGCGCCAGTTGCGGCGCCTGTTTTTGAGAGAGATACCGCGGAGCGCAGCCGTAAAGCACCAAAGCCGGCAGCATCAATGATATTTTTACGAAATCACTCCTTTTCATTTTTCCGCAAGGCTTTGATTCTCCGGGTTACAAACTCCCGGTTGACCGGCTGGCCGAACTTTTGAGCAGTCTCCAAAAATAATTCCCACTGGACCGCTGCCCGGACGGGATCAGTTTTCTCCAAAGCCTGGGCCAGGTTCATCCTGCTTTCCAAATGGTCGGGACTTAACGCCAGAACCTTTTGCCAGATATCCAGGGCCCGAGTTGCATCGCCCTGACGGCTTAAGGCCAGGGCCAGGTCGTTGTATAAGCTGTAATCTCCGGGATCAACCGCTACGGCTTTTGAATAAGCGTCAACGGCTTTTTTCCAAATCATTTGTTGGGCGTAGATAATACCCAGATTGGCCCATCCCTCCCTGCTTCCGGGTTCAATGGAAACCGCCTGTTTGAAGGCTTGTTCAGACTTAAAAAGATCTCCCTTTCCGCCGTAGCTGATGCCCAACGCCACCCAGGCACCATGATGGTATGGATCCAAAGACAGGTTTTTCCGGGCGTAAATTATGGCCCGGTCGTATTTTTGCCATTGGACATAGACCAAAGCCAGTCCGTAAAGGCTGTTGACGTAAGTTGGGTCGATCTCTAACGCCCTAAGGAACTCGCGCTCGGCCGACGGCAGGTTGCCATTCTGATAATAAAGGTTGCCCAGATAGTCGTGGGCGATAAACGAGTTCTGGGAACGGGCGGTTTCGGCGGTCCAGAGTTTTAACGGGCTTCGCCATTCCATGTTTCGCTTGATTGTTAAGGCCATCATGGCCGGCAGGATCAGCCATAAAATTGCCGCGGCAAGTTTTCTGTTTCCCAGACTACTCCAAAGATATCCGGCCCAGATTGCGAAACCAATTAATGGCAGATACAAGAATCTCTCCGCCAGCAAAGTTGTGATGGGAAAAATGTTGGAAACCGGCAGCAGACCTATCACAAACCAGAACCAGCCGAAGGCCAGGAATCCTTTGTTCTTCAGGTCCCGGATGGCGAAGGCCGTGATCATCGTCAAGATGCCGAGAGACCCGATAATCCTCCAGTCAAGAATGTTTGTCGAGAGATCATAGACATAGTCCACCCGCAGCCACAAAGGCAGGAACAACAGCCGGACATAATCCAAGGCCACCCGGATCATGGTGAAGAGATTGGTCCAAAAGGAATCGCCCCAATAGGGGCATTGGGACACCATCCCCAGGGCCAGCCGCCGGAGGACAAAATAAACAGCGATGATCAGAAAATAAACAGTATCCGGCTTCCAGCGGGAAATCGTTTCCCTGATATTTCCTTTGCCGGTAAAAATGTATCGATATAAAATGAACAAGGCCGGCAGGACGATGGCCGTTTCTTTGGACAACAGCGCCAGTATAAAACTGAAACATGAAAGCCCAAGAGCCCAATGTTTACGCGATTCTTCGTAAGACATGAAAAGGATGAAGGCCGTCAGGCCGCAGCTTAAAAACATCAGGTCTCCCCGGCTGGAGATCCAGGTCACAGCCTCGGTCTGGATCGGGTGCAGGGCAAAGATCAGGCAGGCGGCCAGGGAAAGGTTTTCGTTTTTGAAAAGCCGGCTCAGCAGCAGATACAATATAACAACATTCAGCAGGTGCCACAACAGGTTAGTCAGGTGAAAACCCAAAGGATTAAGGCCCCATATTTTGTAATCAACCAGATAGGATACTGTTCGCAGCGGACGCCAGATTCCTTCCCATTTAATGGCAGCAATGCTGGAAGAATGGCTGGCAAAATATTCCGGCAAATTCCGCCATTCCCGGATACCGGGGTTCTCCTGCACAAAAAAACGGTCATCGTACATGAAGTCGGCCGAGAATATCGGCCAGTAGGCGATGACCGTCAGGGCCAGGATGAGTATTATTCTCAGGTATTTCTTGTTCATTTTTTATCGAGCACCAAATACTGTATCAGGCCCCAACGGTATAAAAACCCTTTTTGGTGCAGCCGGTTGATGAGATCGCCCAGCCCGAATACTTTGGAAGGCAGCAGCAGCCTGTATCCCTGGCTGACAATTGAAAAACCAGAATTTTGGGCGGCTGCCGAGACCGGCTCCAGATAATTGGGATAAAGCCGGCCTTCGGGCATCTTCAGTTTCAAGAATTCCAAGGCCCGCAAAATCAAAAACCACCGGGGATTGGGCCAGGTCAGGATCATTTTGGGCCGGCCGGGATATTCGGACATTTTCTTTAACAGCGGCTTAAAATCATCCAGATGCTCCAGGACATCGGAGCAAATTATCAGATCGAAATTTCTGAAAGGCTTAAATGTGCTGATGTCGGAGGCGATAAATGTTCTTTTACCCGGTTCATTTGACCCAATTCCGGAATTGCCACAAAGCCCTGAATTCCTGTTTCCAGGCGGTCCCGGTCTTTAATGACCTGATGATCTTTAGCACCTGACCGGGGCGCAAATAAAATTCCCGGAAAGCCCTGCTCCTGAAGGCTTCCACTTCGGGCGGATCAAGCTCAGAAGTTTTAATGACGCAATAGTTCTGTTCATATAACCTCCAGTCCCGGCTGGCCAGCCATCCTTCTTTTTGGGCCTGCCAGTACAGCTCCGAACCCGGAAAAGGCACCGCGGAATAGAACTGGGCAAAATCGAAATTCAGTTCCTTTACCAAATCCAGGGTGGCCCTCAACTCTTCCCCGGTTTCTCCGGGGTAGCCGAACATCACATGGGCTGTGACCTTCAATCCCGCCTTTTGCGCCAGGTTCACAACGTTCCTGGTCTGCTGAATGGTCGTTCCCTTGGCCATCAGGTCCAGCATCCTCTGGCTGCCGGACTCCACCCCGAAACCTATCATCCAACAACCCGCCTGTTTGAAGTTATTCAGCATCTCCGGATCCACCTGGTCCACCCGGCTGTTGCAGACCCAGCCGATATCAAGCTTGCGGTTTATGATCTCCCGGGCGGTGGCCAGGGCATGGCCGCGGTCCAGGGTAAAGGATTCGGCCCAGAACAGGAATTGTTTCACGCCGATATCATTGATATCGTACTCGATCTCATCCGCGATCCTCCGGGGCGAGAACTTTCTCAGCTTTTTTCCATAATAGACATGGTCGGCGCAAAAACGGCAGCTGAAAGGGCAGCCCCGGTTGGTGGCCAGCAGCAGGAATGGCCGGTCGGAAAGGGGAAGTTTGTAGAGATCTTTGTCGATCAAGTCCCAGGCAGGGTATGGCAGGCTGTCGAGATCTTCGATGGCGGCCCGGGGCGAATTATGAAAAACTTCTCCGTTCCGGCGGTAGCTGATGCCTGATATCCCATCTAATTTTTCCGCCGAGATCAGCTCCAGGGCGGCCTGCTCCGGCTCGCCTTTTATTATCACCTCCAGATTTTTGGAAAGGCCGAAGGTTTCCTCCGGCAGGGCGGTGGGATGAATGCCCAGCGCCGCCGTGCGGCAGCGGGGCAAGGCTTGGGCCAGGGCGTCAACCGTCTCCATGTCGCCAGCGATCGAAGGGGTGGCGCTGTTGAACAGGCACCAGTCCGGATTAAATTCTTTGGCAAGTTGCAGCAGCCGGGGACGGGAGATCTTTTCCACTATGCAATCGTGCAGTTTCACCCGATGCCCGGCCCGGCGTAGCACCGCCGCGGTCAGGGCCAGGGAAAGCGGCGGCCAGACCGAGGTCCAGGCTCCGGCCCGCTGCATGCACCGTCCCTCCCGCACCTGGGCCACGCCAAGATAGGCCGGAGGATTGATCAGCAGGACATTCAAAACGCCATCTCCTTAAAAATATGCCATAAGAATTTCCAGCCCTGGGTGGTCTTCAGTTTGGAGACCCCGCCCTGCCTGGCGAATTCGTGGCTGGCGATCTCCCGGATGACCAGCCCCTTTTTTATGGCCTTGACCACCATTTCCTGTTCTATCAAAAAATCATTCGATTTCAACCCCAACCCTCTGGCTTTTTGAACATCAATAGCCCGGAAGCCGTTCTCGCAATCGGTGATATCGGCCCCCCACCGCCAGTGCAGCAGCAGACTGATGAAAGCCCCGCCGGCCTGGCGGATGATGTTGTCCAGGGTGCCGTGGAATTCGTCCGAACCGCCCCGCAATCTTGAGGCTATCATCATGTCGGCTTTGCCTTCCATGATCGGCCGGGCCAGATCCGGGATATCGGAGGCCTGGTGCGATCCGTCGGCGTCCATCAGCACCAAAATGCCGCTTTGGGCCTTTTGTATCGCCAGGCGCACTCCGGCCCCTTTGCCCCGGCCGTCGTCTGAAAGAACCGGAACACCTTCCCGGCGGGCTATCTCCGCCGTCCGGTCGGTAGAACCGCCGTCTATCACCAACAGTTCATCAGCATGCCCTTTGGCGCCGAGGATGACCTGGCCGATGGTGGCTTCTTCGTCCCTGGCGATTATGGCTACGGTTATTTGTTTCACTGGCTGATCTTTAATTTCTTCTGGGCCTGCTTAAGTACCTCAAAGGCCCTGCCTCTTTCGTACTTCAGTCTCTGGGCCGACCGTTCGTCCAAAGCCAAGCCCAAAGCTTTTTGGGATGCCTCCAGCGCCTCCCGGTATTTTTTCTCTTGATAATAGCACTTGGCCAGGCGGCTGCCGACGAACACCCGGTTGAAATTATTCATCGGCTGGCTTTGATCCAGCAATTTCAAAAGCCGGGCATATCCGGCGGAACCCTTATCCCACTGCTTGGTCCGCCGGTATACCTCCGGGGCTATCCAGAAAAATATGTGGTTCTGGGGAAAGCTTTTTTCCAGCTGCTGGGCCTGCTCCAGGGCCAGGGGGTATTTTTCATAATCCAGATAGATCCAGGCTAAGCCGTTCTGGGCCAGCACTTTGGAATAGCGCCCCTTTTCCATGGCCGTTTTTATTTCGGCGATGCCTTTCTCCCGGTTGTCGCCGATGAATGGAAGCCACTTTAGAATGCTGGCGGCCTTGGTGCGGAAATAGTGGAACGATCCGATGCCCAGATAGGCGTCATAAAGCTGGGGATCCAGGGCTGCCGCTTTGTTCAGGTCGGAGACCGCCGATAATCCGTTGCTCAAAGCCGAAAAATAATCTTTGGCCCGGGCCTTGATGGCGGCCCGGTAGGCATAGGTTCCCCCCCGGATGAAGAATGCCCAGGGATCCCGGCGATCCCGATTCACTGCTTTGTGGGAAAGTTCCAGGGAACTATCCAGCAATAAGGCCTGGGTATCGTCCCAGACCTGGGTCTCGTAGGACATGGACCTTAGCTGATAGGCCCCGGCCTTAAAAAAATATCCGGCCGGGTTTTTGGGATGCTGGCTTATGAAAACGTCAAAGGTGTCTATAGCTTCCTGATACTGGCCCTGGTAAAGGATCTCCAGTCCCCGGTCGATCCGGGCGTCAAAATCATCTCCGACCGCAGCGTTCAAGATTGAAGCCGGTAATAGCAGAATGACAGAAAGGCCGAATGTCAGAATAGATATTTTTTTCACAGCAGATGCCTTCCCAACAGCAGCAGGCCCGGATCCGACCTCACCACCTGTTTGGCCACGTCTATGGGATTTATTTTTGAGGGTTCCTTGCCCTTAAGCAGCTGAGACAGGAATCTGGCGATCCGGTTCATGTCATCGTCTTCTAATTTTAAAAAGACCTTGCGCACCTTGGCGTGATATTTTATATCCTTCCACAGACCCGACCACCAGAGGCTGGGATAATTCTCAAGATGTTTTTTATTTCCGGTCTTCAGGTATTCCGCAACTTGACGGGCGGCCATCTGCCCCGAAGCCATGGCGGTGGCGATGCCGGCCCCGGACAGGGGATCGGTCAACCTGGCGGCATCGCCGGCCAGCAGCACGTTCTTTGCCGCCATGGGATGGCCTTCCTCCAGGGCCGGTGTGCCTCCAGCCATAGTTTCGATAATCTGGGCTTTGGGAAAGTGTTTTATTAAGAATCGGTCTAAATACTCCCCGGGCTTTTTTTGTCCGGCCAGGCTGCCCAATATTCCCAGTCCCACGTTGGCCAGGCCGGCATCCTTGGGAAACACCCATAGGTAGCCTCCGGGAGCAATTTCCTTGCCCACCCAAAACCGGGCCATGTTCGGGGGACCGTCGATGCCGGACATCAGATATTGCATACAGGAATGCAACTCGGTTGATTTTAGCGCCGTGTTCAGGCCGGCCCAGGCCCCGGTCAAAGATTCCACTCCGTCGGCCCCGATAATAGCTCGGCAGGAAATATTGTGAATCTGATTTTGGTATAAAACTGTAACCCCGCTAAAGTCGCCGTTTTTGCTTGAGATAAGGCCCACCGCCTCGGCGTTGACCAACACATGCGTCCCGGCTTCGGCCGCTCTTTGGGCCAGCCAGCGGTCAAACAATTTGCGTTCCAGCACATATCCTACTTCGGGCCAGGGCACCGCCACCTCGGTGCCATCCGGGGAGTAGAGTACCGCGCCGTTGATGGGCGCAGCGATCCATTTGGGATCCGGCCGGCAGAAAAGCGCCAGGCTTTTCAGACTGATCGCCTCGGCGCAGCACAGGGGAATGCCTATCTCCCGGTGCTTCTCCAAAAGCAGCACCGAATGGCCGGACTTGGCCAAGGACTCGGCGGCCAGAGACCCGGCCGGTCCGGCCCCTACCACCACTGCATCGTATTGAAAGTTTTGAATTCCCATTGAACTTTATGTTAACATAACAGCCCTATTATTTCAAGATATTTAAGCCCTAAAAGATGAACGGCACTTGCATTAGAAAACATTCCGGCATAAAATTGTTGACTTTGGCGGGCCGGTTGGGTTATTATCTGAGGTATGGGCAAAAGATTTTCCATCAAGAATATCGGACCGGGATTGATCCTGGCTGTTCTTATTTTCGGATCAGCGGCCTTGGCCCAAAACTGGACCAGTTATACCAATTTTAACCAAGTGCTAAAACTGGCAGCGGATTCAGCCTCGCCCCGGTTTTGGGGCGCCACCCCCGGCGGGGCCGTTTTATTCTCCTGGCAGGATACGACGCTGATTGAAAAATACGATAATACCAACGGACTTCCCAATGTCGAACTTACTTCCCTGGCACTGGGACGCTACGGCTACAAATGGTTCGGCACCTTTGGCAGCGGGATAGCCCGGCTGGATTCCGCCGGATCATCTTGGAGAATTTTCAACGCCATAGACGGCCTGCTGTCGGACACGGTCACCGCCCTCTGCAGTTATCGGGCTTACATCTTTGCCGGGACCAAACAGGGATTATCATTTTCCAATGACGGAGATTCCTGGCCGGGTATTGCGAACAATCTGATATTCCCTAATTTGCAGACCATTAATGCAATTGAACAGAGAAACGATACTATCTGGATTGCCACCGATGTCGGGCTGTCCCGGGTGTCTGTGGATTCGATGATCAACAACCGCCCCCTTTCCTGGCATCGGGACTCGGCCTTCGGCCTTGGTTCGCGCAATATCCAATGCATCTTTTTATCTGATACCCTCAGCGTTGTCGGAACATTGAACGGGGCAACCCGGCTGGTGGGAACGGCCTGGGATTCCATTGGTTATTTAAGCGGGCTGGTTGTCCGCGATATAGCACAAAAGGGAGATTCCCTGTTCTTCGCCACCAACAACGGCATCCGGCTTTACCATCAAGGATCATGGGATACCCTGTCATCAGGTCTTTTAAGCCCGAGCACTTACTCGCTGACCATTGATGGTCTGGGCCGCCTCTGGTGCGGAACCGAACTGGGGTTGGCTTTTCTGCAACAGGATAATGTTTGGCATCCCTACCGCTTTAATTGTATAGACGGCAATTCTTGTTTCCGGGTAACCTGCGATCAAGCCGGAAACCCTTACGTCATAACCCGGCCTCAAAAAGAAATTCAGTATTTACTTAGCGGGCAATGGCTATCATATAAACAGTCCAACACTGGCATGCCCTTTTCCATACTGGAACGTTTAGCCGTAGATAAAAATAGTAGTTTGCTGGCCGGGGATTGGGGACAGGGACTTTTTATACACAATTCGGCAGGCCGGTGGCGACAATATCTTTCGGTCCTTCCCGCTCCGGTAGTAAAAAACATTCTGTTAACTGAAAACGGCTTCTATCTGGCCCAGTGGGGATATGACTACCGGGATCCCATAACATTTTACAGTTATGCCGATACCCTGTATCATACTTACTGGGGTCCTCTGGAAACTCTGCGCCCCAACGCTCTGGCCATTGACCGCAATGGGACCCTGTGGATTGGCACAAATGCAGCCGGGCTTTACAATAGAAAAACCAATGGCCTTTGGCAAAATTTCAATGAAACCAATTCAGGGCTGCCTGCTAGTCCCATAAATGCATTGTCCTACGATAATAATGGACGGCTTTGGATCGGTACCGCGAACGGTTTGTTCTATTATGATGGGAACAAGATATCACACTATTCCCACACTTTGCTTTCCGGAACAATCATATCCATAAAAATCGACCGGGCCAACAACAAATGGATCGGCACCGCCAACGGCCTGAATCTTATAACCTGGGACGGCCAGGTGCTGGCCTATACTCAACGAGACTTGGGAAACAACGGCTCCAGATTGGTCAGCGACAATATCCACGAAATTGCCATCGCCCCGATTGACGAACAGACCGACGGCATTTACCTTGCCACCGGAAAGGGCCTGAGTCTTTTAAAATACAACCTGGTGTTACCCCGGCAGGCGCTTTCGGTCAATGTGGCCCCCAACCCCTACCGGCCAGGCCAGGACCCTTACTTATATTTCAGCAACCTGCCTTCCCAAGCAGTGGTGAGGATATTCACCATAGACGGCCGGCTTTTAGGAACCTTCGACGGGCCGGATGGGCCGGAGCATATTTTAGTTATTAACCCTGAAGATATCAAATCAAAACTTGTCTCCGGACTTTATTTTTGCCAGATCAGCGCCCCGGGCTTCAAACAAACCATCTGCAAATTGGCCGTCATCCGCTGACCCATGAAAAACCTTTTGATATTAAGCTACTACTACCCGCCCTTGGGATTAAGCGGGGTTCAGCGAACCGTCAAGTTCGTCAAATACCTGCCCCAGTTCGGTTGGAACCCGATGATTATCACTCCTCATCCCCGCGGCAGTTACGTTTATGATCCCTCATTAAGCGAGGAGGTCAAGCAGGCCAGAGTTTTCCCTACTTTTTCGCTGGACCCGCTTTATTTTTTACCTTCAAAACGTCGGCCGTCATTGACAAACAGCCCTGAGCTTGGCTCCAGCATTAACCGCTGGTTCATTCCCGACAACAAGCTGGGCTGGGTGCCTTTTGCGGTGAAAGCCGCGTTGCAGGCTTCCCGGCTGAATAATATCGATGCCATATACTCCACGGCCCCGCCCTATTCATCTCATCTGGCCGCAGTGTTTCTGAAAAAACTCCTCCAAAAACCTCTGGTAACAGATTTTCGGGATGCTTGGACCGATTACACCTGGGCCAGTCACCCTACGCCGTTCCATCATCATGTTGACCTGGGTTTGGAGGCCTGGGTTTTGAAAAATTCTGATGCGGTGATCGCAGTCAATGACGAAATAATAAATGGCCTCCGCCGGGCTCATCCGAATGTTGCCCCTGGCAAGTTCCGCTTGATCTCCCACGGCTACGACCCGGCGGACTTTGCGGTAGAAGCTCGGACCGGCGGAGAAAACTTCCGGATCGCCTATGCCGGAACGTTCATTAAAAACCGCAGCCCCATGCCGCTGTTGGAAGCCCTGAAAATACTGCAAGACCAAAACCCGATATTATTGGACAAGCTTAAAATATCTTTTGTCGGCACTTTCCGTCCGGGTGATGCTGCACTGGTTGCAGGTTCAGGGTTCGCCGATAAAATTGATTTCTGGGGATACCTGCCCCACCGGGAAAGCGTGTCCGTTTTGATGCAGGCCAACCTGTTGTGGCTGGTGATGGGCCCGGAAGAGACCGCCAATGTTACTCCCGGCAAATTGTTTGAGTATCTGGGAGCCCAAAAGCCCATACTGGCTTCCATTCCTAAAGGAGCCGCTCAGGATATCATAAAAGAAGCCGGGGCCGGACAATGTTTTTCCCCTGACGATCACACCCAATCAGCTGCTTTTTTGGTTTCTCAGATAAAGGCCTGGCAGCAAGGTAAGTCGATTGATACCATCAGACCGGAGCGACTAAAAAAATACGATCGCTGCTTGATAACCAAGGATTTATCCGGATTATTAAATCAGCTATGCTGAAATTTAAAACCATACTCGCCGACCCTTTGGTGCTGGTAATTATACTGGCAACGCTTTTACGGATTGCTCTCCCCCTGTCCGCCCTGGCGGTAACCGGCCAATCCTCCGTCTTTTCAACAGCCGACACACCCTCGTATCTGCTGCCGGCGCAGTTCCTGCTTAAACATGGAAGCTTCTCCGCCGGGATGTCACCCGAGATCGTAAGGACCCCGGGCTATCCTGTTTTTCTGATGGCCGGTATAGTTTTTAACCAACCGACCGCAATTCCCCTGATCCTTCAGATAACTTTAAGCTGTCTTACCGTATACCTGGTTTACCTAATTACATTAAAAATATTTTTGTCCCGGCCAGCGGCTTTGGCCGCAAGCCTTTTATATGCCGGAGAGCCCCAATCGGTGCTTTATTCTGCAAAACTCATGACCGAAACCCTCTTCGCTTTTCTGCTGGCAGGCCTCCTTTATCTTCTCATTTTATACCTGACCAGGCCAAGACTCCGCTTTTTGCTTGCGGCGGCGGCCACCGGAACCGCTTTAGCCTATGTCCGTCCTATCGGCTATTACCTTCCATTCCTGATCGCATTGTTTATTGGCATTAATTCGCACATCCGACACCGGTTTTGGTCAGTTTTCTTTCCTCCGCTGCTTCTTTTTTTGCTGCTTTCCTACGGGCTGCTGCTGCCCTGGCAGGTTCGGAACAGCCGACAGGCTGGTTACTCCGGGTTTTCGGCAATTGCCGATTGCAATCTATATTTTCACACCATGCCGGCAATCATGGCACACCAGCCAGGCCGCGAATACACCGAGATCAAAGCGCAAATGAAGGTGCAAAGCTATGAAGATTTCTGTCGGGCCCAATCCGAACTGCCTGGTGACAGCCAAGGCGCTGCTTTAAGACAGATGAAGCGCCAGGCACTTTTTGCCATCAGCCGCGATATCCCATTCTTCACCTGGCTCCATGTTAAGGGAATGCTCCGGACGTTGATCGGACCAGGCGCCACCGAGTTTATTAAATTATTCAACCTTAAGAAATACCTGCCCGGCAAAATGGATGACCAGTTGGGAATGCTTGCCCCCCTGTCGCGGATTATTTACGTGCTTGTAAAAAATCCTGTTTTTACAGCCCTTGCTGTTTTCCTTGATCTGGTTCTTGCCCTGTACTTATTTTTATCAATCTATCCTTCTATAAAACGTAAAATCCATGCCCAAGGTCCGGTCTTATTGCTTTTAACTGTGACATTATATTTTATAATTCTTTCGGGGGGATTTGTTGGACAAAGTCGCTTAAGGCATCCGATAATGCCCATTATTTGCATCTTTGCAGGTTATGGGCTTCATCTATTTTGGACTCAAAAGAACTGGTACGAAACGCCTGCTGCCATTTGAAAAGAATCCTGATAATGCAGAAGTATTAATAGGCTTTTGCCCTGTTTATCGCATTGAACTTGACCTAGATCGATTGGGCGGCTGTAACTGCGCTTAATGCCGCAATTAACCCGAGCTGTTGTATACATCTATGAAGCTAAAGGAAACAAAATATCTTTGGGCCGTTATGCTTCTGGCCCTGGTCTTAAGGCTGGTGCCGGTGTGCTGGAACAACCAGCCGCCGGTCTCCGACGGAATTATGTACCACCAACTGGCCCGTTCGTTGATTGAGGTTGGCACCTATTCATACGCCGACGGCACGGCCACCGCTTATTGGCCACCGGGCTATCCTCTTTTGCTTTGCGGACTTTATACCCTTGGTTTTAGTTTGCTGGCTGTAAAACTTTTTCAGGTGGCCCTGGGCCTGATTTCAGTATGGTTGGCCTTTCTGATCGGGTGCAGACTGGCTGGGACCAAGGCCGGGCTTTGGACCTCTTTGCTACTGGCCGTCCATCCCTATCATATCTTTTACTGCAATTTGATACTGACAGAAACCCTTTTTGTGGCTCTTTTTGCCGGCAGCCTCCTGTTTTATTGCAGGGTTCAGGAGTCATCAAGTTTCAAAGATGCCGGGCTCTTGGGGCTTTTTACCGGAGCAGGCATTTTGGTGCGCCCGTTTTTTATCATGTTGCCGGCGTTTTTTATTTTGCTCTCGCCGAAACGCTTCAAGCCTTTGCTGTTGACATTGTTTATTTCAGCAATTATAATTGCCCCTTGGACGTTGCGCAATTACAGGGTTTTCCACAAGTTGATTCCCGTTTCCAGCAACGGCGGCATAAATTTTTGGATCGGGCATAATCCCAAAACAACCGGAGGCTTTCAGGCCACCGGCAACCTGCCGCTGTCAATTCAACAAGCCGATGAAAACGCCCAATCGACCATGGCTTACCGGGATGGATTTAAATATGCGCTTATGCATCCTGCGGAAGAGCTGGGGCACAGCTGCCTTAAGATTTGGTGGCTTTTCATGCCCGATTACGGCAGCCTGATGTGGGCCGGAAGCCTGGACACCGGGAATAAATTCTTTATTTTGACAGCAGGTCTTTTGGGGTTTTATCCCCTGGCCCTGGCTTTCGCCGGACTATGGGGGCTGATCAAACTTAAATACGGATTTTTATGGCAGGGGATTTTGTTTTACATCCTAGGCGTGTGTTGTCTGTTTTTTTCTCAGCCCCGTTATCTCCTGCCTTTTACCCCGGTCTTAGTTATTAGCGCAGCGACCCTGTTTGCCGGGGATTCGTCTATTCAGAATTCCCAAACTTTGATTAAGAAAAGATTCTTCGCTGTTTTTCTTATCATATTCATCATTGTGGGAATAATTTATTGGGGTTTGAGATATCTTTTGAGCCCTTGAAATGACAAATCTTTCCGTCATAATAGTGACCTGGAACAGCCGGGATTACATCCGCCCCTGTTTGGATTCCCTGTTTTCCCAGGGACAGGACCTGGAGATAATCGCCGTTGACAACGGATCACAGGACTCCACTTTGGATGTCCTGCGGGAGTATGGAACCAGGATCAAGGTTGTTGGGAACCAGGAAAATCTGGGCTTCGCCCGAGCGGCGAACCAGGGGTTAAAGCGGGCCGCTGGAGATTTTATCTTGCTTTTGAATCCCGACACCGTACTTACCCCGGGAGCTCTTGAGTCCATGGCCGGATTCTTGGCTGAGCATCCCAAAATTTGGGCCTTGGGTCCCCAGCTTTTGAACCTGGACGGTTCGGTCCAACGTTCCTGCCGCCAGTTTCCCGACGGCCGGATCATGTTTTACGAGTTCACCGGCCTCTCCCGGCTTTTTCCAAAAAGCAAAACCTTTGGCCGGTGGCGCATGGGATATTTCGATCATCTGACGCCGGCCCGGGTGGACCAGCCCATGGGAGCCTGCCTGATGGTGAAAAGAGTGGTGCTGGATAAGGTGGGCCTGCTGGATGAAGAAAATTTTTCCATGTTCTTCAACGAAGTGGACTGGTGCTTGCGGATCAGCCGGGCCGGCGGCCGACTTTACTTCTTGCCCCAGGCAAAAGTTTACCATCACCACGGAGTCAGCACCCGCCGGGTTAAAAAAGCCATGATCATCAGTTCCCACCAAAGCCTGGCCCGGTATTTTTCCAAGCACTACCCGAACCGGTTCTCCACTCTGCTGATCAGGATAATGAACAGATTGACCGTTCCTCTCCGCCTATGGCTCCAGGGTAATGGTGACCCGAAGGGAAAGAATTAGAGAATTGGCCTTATTAGGCAATCCCCCTGAACGACAAAAGAGCGCATCATTCCCGATGCGCTCTTTTATTTACCGCCCTCATTTCCCGTTCCACCTCCCGTTTCTTGATATCCTCCCGGCGATCGTAAAACTTTTTCCCCTTGCCCAGGGCCAGCTGGACCTTGACCCTTCCATTTTTGAAATACAGCGACAGGGGAATCAGGGTCAACCCCTTCTCCTGGGTCTTGGAGCAAAGCCTTTTGATTTCGGCCTTATGCAGCAGCAGTTTGCGGGGCCGGACCGATTCCTGATTAAAGCGGTTGCCGTGATCGTAGGGTGAGATGTGCATCCCGTAAATAAAGACCTCGCCCCCCTTGGCCAGGGCGTAGCTCTCCTTGAGATTGGCTAGGCCCTGCCGGATTGACTTGACCTCGGTCCCGGTCAGGACCAGCCCGGCTTCCAGGGATTCCAGGATCTCGTAATCATGCCTGGCACTGCGGTTTTGGATGCTGGGGTCTTTTTGCATTTTTGCATTTTTTCTTGACAGTAACTGGTGTTATGGCTTATAATTAACGTTTATGCCGGGGTGGCGAAATTTGGTAGACGCGCAAGGCTCAGAACTTTGTGGTCGCAAGGCCATGGGGGTTCAAATCCCCCCTCCGGCACCATATCTCGTAAATGTTCCGAAACAAACCATAAGTTTTTCACTTACGGTTTTTTTATTATTCCCCGTCATCACCTTCATGTTCCGGAGCCGAAAGATAGTCATTTATCAGATTTTCGGCCCTGGCCCGGTCCCCCTCCAGCACCAGCAGCCGGCCCCAGCGCGGCCTCATCATCATGGCCACTCCGTCATACATCGCGATCTGCTCCGAGCGGATCGCATTTTTGATCCCGTGATCCTCCAACAGAGCCGAAAGGCTTAGACCGGTCATTCGATCTGGAAGGTCGCAGGCCGTCACCAGTTCGGTTTCCCGGATCGATTTTCCCTCAAAGGGATCGGTTGTTTTCAAAACTGCTTCCGGAGGAAGATCCGGCACCAGCCTGCTGCCGCAATTGGGACAGGACTGGGATTCCGCTCGGTATCCGGTACGGCATTTAGGACAATAAGACATTTTTCACTCCGCCATCTGGACCCGGTTTTTGCCGGTTTCCTTGACCCGGTACATGGCCTTGTCGGCTTTGGACAGCAGTTCGTCCATGGTCTGGCCATGGGCGGGAAAGACCGCGATCCCGATGCTGGCCGTAATTTTGCAGGAAAGCTGGTGGGCCGTCAAAAAAGGTTCGGCCTCGATTTTTTTCCTGACAGTCTCGGCCAGGCTTTTAGCCTCGGCCGTTCCCTTGAAAGGAAGAATGATCACATACTCGTCGCCGCCATAGCGCGAGGCCAGGTCGGGGGGCTTGACCAGGGCTCCGATCCGGTCGGCCACTTCCTTTAATGTCTGTCCCCCCAAGAGATGCCCGTAAGTATCGTCCACTTCCTTCATGTGATCCAGATCGATGAACAGCACCGAGAGGTTCCGTCCCTGTTTTTTTGCTTCGGCCAGAGCCTTATTAAAGAACAGGTCGCAATGCCGGGAATTGGAAAGCCCGGTCAGGTCGTCGGTAATCGCCAGCTTCTGGGCTTTTTCGTACAGTCTGGCGTTTTCGATGGCGATGGCCGCATGGTCGGTCAGGGTCTGCAGCAGCCCCATGTCCTTTTGGTTGAAGGGCTCCGGCCCCAGCTTGTTGATGATCTCAAAAACCCCGATCAGGCGGCCCCTGGAAATTAATGGGGTGGCAATTATCGATCTGGTCTTGAATCCGGTCTTGTTGTCCATCCCCTTAAAAAAACGCTGGTCCTTGGCCACGTCCGGCACTATCACCGGCTGTCCCTGCTGGGCCACCCAGCCGGCCACCCCCTGGCCCATGGCCAGCCTCATTTCCCTGATCTGGTCGCCCTTTTCCCCCAAAGCCACTTCGAACACCAGCTCCTGGCTGGCCTCGTCCAGCATCAGGATCGACCAGGCCTCGGCCTTGATCAGATCCTTGATCTTGGTCATCACGATGTCCAGCACTTCTTTGAGCTTGAGGGTGGAGTTCAGGGTCCGGGCTACCGCGTTGAAAGTGGAAAGCTCCCGCACCCTCTGTTCCAGGTCGGATAACAATTGTTTGTTGGAAAGCACCAACCGGCGCCGCTCCAGCCCCCGCTCCACCGTAACCAGCAGTTCCTCGTGCCCGAAAGGCTTGTTGATATAGTCGAAAACCCCTTTTTTCAACTGCCCCCGGGCCTCGGGGCTAAGGCTCCGGTCCACGAACAGTACCACCGGGACATCGGGCCGGAACTGCCGCAGTTCCTTTAAAAGCTGCAACCCCTTGCGCCCGGCCAGCTCGGCCTCCATCAGCAGCAGGTCGGCGTCCTCCTGCTGCAGCCATCCGGCGGCCTTGGAGGGCTTGTCGGCCAGCACCGCCTGGTGGCCGTAACGGGAAAGCACGTGGACCACGGTCAGGGCAAACAGCCGGTCCTCATCCACAATCAAAATTTTGGCCATGGCAGTCTTCGTGATACTTTTAAAGATTGGGTTTTAATTCGTAGACTAATTTGACCTCGGCCCGGTCCTCCATCTGATACAATGAGCCTTCATCGCCCACCGCCAGGCTGCCGGAGACCGATCCGAACTTCAGGCTTTGGCTTTTCTCATTCTCGCTTTTAATGGCGGTTTTCAGCCCCACCCGCATGATCTCAAAATCTGCCGCCGGGAAATGATAATGGCCGTCGGGCAGCACCGCCCCGGCCAAGCCGTAAGCTTCCCACAGGCTTTTTTCCCAGGCCTCGGGCCCTGAAATGTTTCCGGCCACAAATTCTTTCTGGTAAACGGGTTCAAACCGCTCGGAATTCAACAGCAGGTTGAAACAGGCCCCCTGGTCCAGCATCACCACCGAGCGCATGGGATCGCGGCCGGCAGTCAGCAGGCTGGCGTCGTTGACCAGGGTCCCGCACAGGTCCAGGTCCCCGGCGGCGTTAAAGGACAAGGAGACCTCGCGCCCCGGCTCGCCCGAACAGATCCCCACCCCCAGCCGGAACAGAGCCTTGAATTCCGGAGGAAGCACCGCATAATTTGTACCCTGGTGCAGGATCTCCCGTTCCTTGGCCTCTTTGAACCACTCCCGGTAGTTGGAAAAATTATCCTGGATGAACCGCTCGGCGGTCTTTAGCATCTGGCAGGCGCAGTCGGCCGCCAGCCGGGAGGACTCGGCCGAGGGAAGCAAGTTCAGTTCAGCTCCGGCCGCGATGGAGTGGCGGATCCGCATCCCCTTGGCCCCGGCCATCTCCTTGTAGCATTTTTCGTAGAGTTCCGGGCCGTTCTCGCCGAACCAGGCCAGCCCCCCGTCTCCGGTGTCCTTGATCAGCATCCCTCCGTGCTGTTTGATGACCTGGGCGATCAAGTACCCCAGCTTATTCTTGATCTCCCTTTCCCGCTCGGCCTGGTTCAGTTTGGCGCTCATAAAACTGGAGCCCCGGATGTCGTACATCATCACCGCGATGTTCCGCCCGTAGCGTTTTAACAGCCGACTCCTCAACTCCCGGGTGTGCTCTCCCACCAACTGGGGCAGGGAACAGACCTTGCCCTGGGCGGCCATGATGCAGTGACGGGAGGTGTTCTTTAAGGACTCATTCAGGTAACGGACCTCATCGAACAACTCCTGCTGCCGCATCAGGGGCGGATCTTTTACCAGCAGCGGGGGCCAAAGCTTGACCAGTTGCGAGAGCCGGCGGCAGAAGATCAGTGGTTCGGCCGTTTCCTTGAGGAAACTCCGGTAACCGGTGATTATCCGCTCCACATGGTACAGCCGGCCGCCGCCCCTCTCTTCCACCAGCCCCTCCAGTGCCTTGAGGTCGTTCTGAGCTTCCTCCAACTCCTGTTTGACCTTTTGGTACTGGGGATCTTTGGGGTTACGCTTTGGGAAGTCCCTTTCCAGTGGGCCAACCCGGCCCTGGGCCAGATTCACCGCTTGGTAAAACAGCTCCATCAGCTCCTGGGAATGCTTCTGGGACCATTCCTCCCATTTATTATCGATGTGCAGCGAATACAGTTTGAACTGGGTCAGGTGCTGCTGCAGGTTCAGGCTGGGATCTTGGGCCTTTGAGGTCAGCATGGCTAAAAGCTCTTTGGACGGCATTTTCTGCAGGTATCTGGTTTTCTCCAGATAACCCTGCAGGTTGCGTTCCTTGCGTTCCAGGTCCCCCAGGTGCCAGAGCTGGGAAAACAATCCCCGCTGGAACTGGACCAGGCTGTCGCTAACTTTGGCCGACAGGGTGATCAGGCTTTCGGAGCTGAATTTGCCATCCACTGCCTTGTTCATCTCGGCATTGTTCTGCATCACCAGGTCCTGGGTTTGTTTTTTTATCCGGGCCGAATATTTCTGCATCTCCAGCAGCTCGGTGTTGACCCGTGTTTCCAGCTCCAGGGATTTTTTGATCACTAGTTTTTGGATCTCTTTGACTGCCAGCTCCGAGGCCTGGGGCAGTTTTTCGGTTATTAAGCTGATGATCTCTTCCGGTTTGGTGACGTTAGCGGAATTTATTTTTTCCCATAGCAATTCCTCTTCGGCCTTGATCTGGTCGGTATATAAAAGATAGAATATCCTGGTAAAAAGCCAGGGATTGAGGTTATGCTCCCAAAGCAGGAAGGACATCTCTTTGGCCTGGCCGCCCTCGGGGCCGATCGGGGCATCCCAGGACCGGTCGGTAAGATTATCCAGCATACCGGTTCCCACCCGTTTAGGGGACAGCACCTTTTGTCTGAGGGGTTTAAGCAGTCCGGTGATCTCCAGCCCCAGCCTGCGGTCTATGGCCGGCCTGAGCCGGAGAGCCTGCTCCGATTGGCCATCCCACCAAACCTGAGCCGCTTCCAACATCAGCTGCCGGTATGATAATTCAAAAACCAGCGCCAGATGGGCCTTAGAAGAGACAAAGTTAGAATACAGTTCTTCGATGATCCCGTAATATATATTCTGTCCGAACTCCCGCCATTTTGACCAGGATCCTTCGCCGCCGCCGGTAAATTCGGCCAGACAACAGTCCAGAAGCAACTGGGCGGCCTGGCCGTGAAAATCACGAGCGCCCCGGGGCAATTCCACGTAGATCACTCCCGGCTCGGGGCCTTCGGAAAATATTTTCAGGAAACCGGCGTTAATCTGGTTCTCATTCAGGTAATTTTCCAATCCCTTCAGGAGATTACGGGCCTCGGCCGATCTGCCCCAGGCTTCTTCCAGCTTGCCGAAATAGCGCCCGGCCAGGGCCGCCTGCTTTTCCAGTTCGGCAATCTGTACGGAAATATCCGCCATCAGTCTAATTTCTCCCAGGCATTTAATATTGTTCTGGCTTCATCTGAGATGATCTTGATCACTTCACCCATGTACTTGCGGGCCTTGGGGGCGTCGAAAACCGGATAACCCAGGCCCCTTTGGTTCAAGATCATCGCGGCATGAAAGGGATAGGGCGACATCCCCGGCGGATAATCGCCGACCTCTTGTTTTTGGTAATCTTCCTTGGAAACCAAGCCAGGATCCACCGCCATTAAGGCCGCCAGTTCGTCGGCTCCGGCATGTCCGGTTCCCTTAAAATATTTTTTGCCGGCCTGGGATGAAGCTTCCCACCAGTGTATGGTCAGCGTCCTGGCCCTCTGCTGCTGCCACAGATACGGACCCACCGGCTTCAGGCAATCATTGTTCCCGCCGTGGCCGTTCATTATGATGATGTACTTGAAGCCGGCATTGGCCAGGCTCAGGGCGGTCTCTTTTAGATAGGCGGTCAGGGTTTCCGGAGAAACGGTCAGCGAGCCGGGGAAACCGATCAGCGATCGGGTCAGACCGTAGGGAATGGTGGGCGCCACCAAGGCGTTGAGCGGCCCGGCCAGTTTTTGGCAGATATACTCCGGGATGATGGCGTCGGTTCCCAGCGCCCCCGGCCCGTGGGCTTCTATGGTTCCCACCGGAAGCAGCGCCCGGTTGATTTTGCCGGGCACTAATTTTTTAAACTGTTTCCAGTTCAGCCTGGCCATAGTTCTTTCTATTTTAATCATCATTTTCTCAACCGACAATCGGGTTTCGGCTGCATAAGTGACAATTGATTTTTAATTATCCCAAAATCCGCCGCTTTTTGCAATATAATTCTGCCGTTTTCTCCATCCTCCCATCGCAAATAAAAGCCCCATTCCGCAGATGAACCCTCCGATGTGGGCGAACCAGGCCACCCCGCCGCCCTGGCCCCGCTGGGGCAGACTGCCGAGGCCGAACACTAATTGAAGGATTATCCATAAACCCAGCACTGCCAGGGCCGGTATCTTGATGATCCGGACAAAGAAACCGAAGAACACCAGCGTCAAGACCCTGGCCTTGGGATAGAGGAGAAAATACGCCCCCAGCACTCCGGCTATGGCCCCGGAGGCGCCTACCACGGGAACGGCCGATCCCGGCTCCGTGATGATGTGCGCCCAGGCCGCCCCGAACCCGCATAAAAGGTAGAAGGCCAGATATTTGAAATGCCCCAGCACGTCCTCCACATTATCCCCGAAGATATAAAGATATAGCATGTTGCCCAGAAAATGAGCCCAACCGGAATGCAGAAACATGGAATAGATTATGCTGGGCCAGCCGGGGACTCCTTCCATCAGCATTTGCTCCGGCACTGTGGCCGTCTGGAGAATGAACCGGCTCAAGCCCGGCCCCAGGCTCAGCTCAAACAAAAATGCCAAGGCATTGGCCGCTATCAGCAGTGTGTTGACTATTGGAAAGCGCGAGGAAACTATGTCGTCCTTAAGCGGAATCATGTTTTATGCTTGATATTTAGATTTTTGACGGATAGCCATAAGTATTGGGTTTTCGCGTGTTTCGCGCTGTGAACAACTTAATAGTTTCTGGAAAGTTCTGGTTTTAAACCCTTCCCCATTTCCGGCGTAAGAACCACTCCCCCGCCAAAAGCAGGCAGATGGCCAGTATGCTGCCGGTTGGATTTTGACCGGATGAACTTGGGGAACCGGGGAGCTTTATTTTCCTGCTCCAGTCTTTGCTTTCCGGAATATCATTTTCATCCCAGTATTGTCCCCCGCTGGCCGCAGCCATTGACTTTAGCAATCCGACGTTTTGCAGGTAATCCCGCAGTTCATCCCGGCCCGGCTCCACAAAAATTTTCCCCCGAGCCGAATATATTTGCTTTCCGCCAAGTTCCAGTCCGGTGGTGTATGAATATTGCCCGGATGGAAGGGTTCCCAGTTCCGCCACAAAATCGCCGTTTCCCCAGTCGGCCAGTTTATAAGTTTTTTTATGTCCGGAGCTGTCGGCAATAATAACCGACCACTTGGCGTTTTGTCCCGATTGCCGGGAGTAATTTTTCCACCGTCCGTTGAATTTGATATCCTGTCCCTGAACATTAAGTATCCGGCCGGGGCCGGCTTCGAAACCGGATCCTTCGCGGCCCAAGATCCACTGCAGGCTGCTTTGAACAATTTCCCCGAACAGGGCGATATCCCGCCCGGCTCCGGCGGCCGCCAGCTTCCAGCGCCAAAGGTCTTCGGCGGCGACTTGCACTATTCGGCCGGCGCCTTCAGTTTCCCTGGCCCACAGGGGATGGTTCTTTTTGTCGGAAGTTTGCAGGCTGGCCAGCAGCAGGACCATCTTGTCTCTGACACTGTAATCTTTATTCAGGCTCAAAGGCGGCAGTCTCTTAAAATCCGGCTCTTTGGAGGCCTCCAGCATACCGGTGCTAAAAAGCTCCGGGGCCGGCCAGGGCGTTCCAACGGTGGGTTTGATCTCCCGGCTGTAAAACATGGGGGCCGTCTGTCCGATGATCCCGCCCTGGCTGAAACTGCCCAGTAAGAACAACCCCCGCCCTTTTTGCCGGACCAGGTTGACGACCCGCAGTTCTGTTTCCGCCGGAAGATCTCCCGGTTTTATGTTTCCCAGTATAATGGCATCATATTTATCCAGTGAATCAAGATTGCCCGGAGAATCCTGCCCCTTGGGAAATATCATCCGCCATCCCGTCCCCTGTTTTATCAGAAGATCAGCGGTGTAAGAGGGATTGAGGCTTATTGCCTGCAACCAGAACTTTAATGTCCATTCGGGGGTTGAACAGATGAATATTAGGTTGAAGTTTTTCTTGACCACGCTGATAACAGCGGCGGCCTGGTCTAATTTTTGTTTGTCTGAATTTTCCAAAACCGCCGTGTAACGGTGTATGCCCTCGGGCTTGGGAATTACCGTGAAGGTCGCCACCGTATCGCCGCTCAGATCAAATCTTTTTTCAGCCAGTTTGGCGCCATTTTCCCATAGGCTGACCCAGCCTCCGGTCAGCATCCCCTTAAGGCTCAGGCTGATCTCGACCGTCTGGCCGGCTTCGATTTCGTTATCGCTCCAGACATCGGAGATCAAAGCATTTTTAACCCCGCCGGCCGGACCGAATCCGATAACATAAACGGGAATGCCGGCGGCCGCATCCCTGACCGGATCATCGCTCCGGTTGTGATTCCCGTCCGATAAAAGCAGGATGGCCCCGGGCTTGTTTCGGAACGCTAAAAAAAGGGCCTCGGACAAATCGGTATATTCCAACGGCTTTATCAGACTGTCAATCAGTCCTTCCTTCAGCCCATCGCCGGTAGTCCGGTAAACGGTTATTCTGCTTCCCGGCAGCCTCAGGGCGGAAGCGATAGACATGGCCCTCTGCCAGCGGCTTTGGGGTTGGCCGTCATTCAGGGTCATGCTTTGGGAGGCATCGGCCAAGATCAGCAGGCTTTGTTTTTCCCGATCCCACAGCCGGGGAAACAAGCCGTGCAGGGCCAGGCCTAAAATAATAATTGCCCCCAGCCTTAATGCCAAAAGCACCGCCCATTTTTGCCGGGATAGCCCGGGCCGTTCCCGCCAGCCCAGGGACAAAGCGGCCGTTAGCAATATGATTATCAGCGCCCAGATCATTCTTTGATTATACTTTTAAACCTTGGTCAAAGTCAACTTGCAAATCATAATAGCCGCCATAAATGAACATCCGCCCTGCCTTAAATAAGGACAAAGCGGATGTTTGTAGTTTCGGGGATACTTAAGCGGAGCAGATCAGGCTACGTTCTTATTGAATGAATCCTGAACTATGGCAGCGCCGATCATGCCCAGCAGGAACAACAGGATGAAGGCCAGCACTCCGGAAGTCTTTCCCCCGGTTACTACCTCTACGCCCTCAGAATATTTCCACATCCACCACAGGTTGACCAGGGGAATGATGATCAGCCAAGCGGTGGGTATTTTAGCTCCCTTGACGTTCATTTCGATCTTGGTCTGCACCATCCAGTACAGGCTATAGATCCCGAAAGTCACGAAGGGGAGAAGCAGGACAGCTATGGGATTCCGTTTTTTCATGGCGACCTCCTTTTTAGTGTTTTTTTAGGGTGATAATGCCGGAACTTTAAATCAAACCGTTATCGGATAATTATACCCTTAAAATACTTCAAAATCAATATATTTTTCAAAATATTACTGTCTGATGAAATGCGGCATCTCGAAGGGGATCTCCATAGACAGTTCCACCAGCCCGCCATATTGCCCGGCCTGGAACCAGGGTGCCTGATAGATCAGTTTTTTTACCCCCTGCTTTTCTATGGCAGTCTATCAGGCTTTTGCCCACTAGCGAAGCTCCGCCGTACTTGGCCATCGTCCCGGTAGCCTTGTCGTTCATGTACAGGATTATCCCCTGGGCATTGCAGACCGTTACTGCGGCGTCGAACCCTTTAAACCAATTGGTTATCATACATAATACCTTTCATACTACTCAGAGCGGATACTTGTGGTGAGTGTAGCCGAACCAATAGTAGACTTTTTTTCACCAAAATACCCGAAATACGCAAATAATATTGGATTGATAGAATCGGGAATGTCCACTAATATATGCTCCGAGTAATAAATACCTGAATTCCGTAGCATAAATATACACTACAGTCCTTTGAGGAGCTGAGGAGATACAGCTTTAAGGATGCGTTCTTGGCGTTTTGTTAATGTGACAATACGGGATAAGGTAAAACCTTTTGACTGATCACGCAAA
>JACQXR010000055.1 GCA_016208585.1 candidate division TA06 bacterium
CTATCGCAAGCTTCTTGTCCGATTTGAAAAAAAGACATCAAGCCATCTGGGCTTGTTGATGTTGGCTTGTGCATCAATCGTTTTTCGACAGGTAATAATTATTTACGGATAAGCTCTTAGTATAATAACTGGCCTGTTGGCAAATTCGAATATCGAATCAGTAGCGTCCGGTTGTTTTTACAAGAAAATTGTAGAATACAGATGGGGCAATGGTCTTAGAGGTTTCATCATGTAATCGATTTGAATTCAGGCTCAAAAATCACCCATTGATTCGCAAGGACTTATACCACGAAAAACGCCATTTTCCATAATAACCGGACAGTAGTGATATCGAATATCGAATCCGCCGCAGGCGGACCAAACAAATCCGAAGCCATCAATTTCAGAAATCAGAAAACGCCAAAAACCGGGTCTTTTGGTAAAACTTGTGGTGAGCCTGCCGAACCATTAGCATTTGTCCCGCAATATCGGGGTCCCGCCAACCTGCTTGCCCCGTTGTGGCGGTGGTCCGCCGTAGTAGAAACGAAGGAGGAAGGCGGTGATTTTGGATTTTAATATTCGGATTTGCTCAACTTTGGCTTTTGCCAAGGTTGAGCAATAATTCTTCTTGCAAAACGCGCCATTAGCTCAGCTGGTAGAGCAGCTGACTCTTAATCAGCGGGTCAAAGGTTCGAGTCCTTTATGGCGCACCAGTTTTAAGATTCCAAAGCACAGCATACGGACTGTGCTTTTTTACCGCTTGACAAACAGCATATTTATTGGTATCTTTAAACCAAGGAAGCAATAATAGGGGGCGACACTTCGATTCGATACGTAAAGCAAGGGGTTGTTCTCAGTGCGGGAAAGTAATCAAATAAAGGGGGGCGTCCTTCGGAAGCAAAGCAAGCAAGAAGTTCTCAGGATGACGGAGTAATAATAAAAGGGGGGCGACAGGTTTCGACGGTAAAGAAAGGGTTTAAGTGGCATGCCGAGAAAGTCAGAGGGCTCGTTAAAATACTGGCAAAGCCATAATTGGCACTTACAACTACGCTCTGGCAGCTTAATTTTAGCTGCCATGTCGTTGTAGATCCCCGCCTATCGGATTTATAAACGGCATCGCAATGATGGGCTGGTCAGGAACGCCCGGCCCGGGCATTTCTGATGAGACTTTCGGGCTGCTCCCTGAAAGGACCGTGTTTGTGCGGGCTTTTTAGGGAAAAGATCAAAACACAAAATAAGCATGTAGAGGCTTAGGTTTTTCCCTTATCGGACGTGGGTTCAATTCCCACCGCCTCCACCATATTGGCACCAGAGCTTGGCAATAGCCCCGCCAACGGCGGGGCACCATACCAGACCAAACAGTCGCTCCGCAATTGCGGGGCGACTGTTTGGTCATAAAAACTGTTGGCAAAAGCGATGATCGGGTTTATCCTTTGCGGGTGAAAAAACTGAAAATATTTATCAGTAGCGTCCGGTTGTTTTTACAAGAAAATTGTAGAATGCAGATGGGGCAATGGTCTTAGAGGTTTCATCATGTAATCGATTTGAATTCAGGCTCAAAAATCACCCATTGATTCGCAAGGACTTATACCACGAAACCGTTTTTGGCTTTTCTTTTTGCTTGTAATTAACGCTTAAATTATATACAATTAAACCGGTAAACACTAAATCCTAAACAAATACAAAAATATCATAATTTCTAACAGATTGGTACTTTGAAATTACAGTTTCGGGTTTGTTTAGGATTTCGGTATTAAAATTTAGGGTTTTCAGGACGTATGTTAGCGCCATTATTCACAGTGAAGAAAATTAGAAACAAGGGCCAGGGGCTTTTTGCCAACAAGTTCATCCCCCGGGGAACAATAGTGTTCTTCGAGTGCCGCAATTGCCAAGTGACCCCCAACTCCCGGTTCCAGAAACTATCCCCCGGTCAGAAGAAAAAGCTTTTGTTCCATGCCTACACCGTCAAGGACGGCTTGGTGGTGATGCCCTGCGGCGATTCCAAGTACATGAACCACTGCTGCGACTCCAACATCTTAGACACCGGGAAGGGATACGATATTGTGGTCCGGGACATCAAAAAAGGCCAGGAAGCCACCTGCGACTACCGGGTCTTTTACGATAAAGAGTGGGGATTCAAATGCGCCTGCGGCTCGCCTAACTGCTGCGGCATCTTACGCTGCCGGCACCCCCTGCCCAGAGGAGTGCGGGCCTTATGGGATAAAAAGCTCAAGCCGGCCCAAAAGCTGGTCAAAAAAGTATCCCAGCTGCTGAAGGAAGAGCTGATAAAACATGACCCCAAGTTCAAAAGGTTGTTTATCGCCAAATAAATCAAATCCCTATTTTGCCACATAAAACCTGTCCTGAGTGCCACACCGAGTTTATCGAAGTGTTAAATCGAATGGGCACAAAAAACGCAAAACCTTTTTCTCATTTTAATCATTTGGCTCTTTATGACATTTAGAATTTTGTGTCCCCTTTGGCGCTGCTCAGGGCAAGCTTTTGTGGTTAAGCAATTATGAAACGACCATGATATTAAACATAAAAGTCGTCTCCAACGCCAAACAGGAAAAAATGGTGAAAGAGGACCAACGCTACAAGGTTTACCTTTGCGCGCCGGCGGTGGAGAGCAAGGCTAACCAAAAGTTAGTGGAGTTCCTGGCCGCGCATTTCAAGGTCAAAAAGTCGGCCGTTGCCATTCTGCGGGGCCAGACCTCGCGGCTTAAAATAGTGGAGATAAAAACGGAATGAAGATCATCAATTATTCCCGGATAATACTGCTGAGCCTTACCTTGCTGGATGCCGGTTTCATCCTGCTTTGCGGGTTCATCATGCAAAGCCCGGCACTGGTTATAAAACTTCTGGGCACATTGATCCTATTCACCGCTACCCTGGGGGCGGCTCTGATCAGCCGGGAGTGGGTGCGCCCTTCACAGATCCAGTTACAGGACAATGATGTGATCATACAATGGAACAACTGGGAACTGCGGGGCCGGATGATAGAGAAACAAATTGTAGGACAAAAGCCAAAATGCTTAAGGCTTAAAGTTGCGGGCCATAAAATAATAATATATCCGGTGGGGCCGATGTTCATTCTGGCCGGGCTTTTAGCCGAACCTTTAAGGCAGCGCCTGCCCCGGCTGCTGGACCGGACATATTATTACAACCGCGAAAAACTGGCCTCGCAATTGTCTTCGGGTACGGAAACCAACGAGGCCCTATTGGAAATTCCGGTAATACTATTGGGAAAACGAAAGGTGAAAAAATGGCTTGGATAAAAAACATTTTCCACTGGGCCAAACCCCTGTCACCCGGGCTATATCACTACCGGGGACAGCAGGGCGTCCAGTACTTCCGGCTGCACCTGCGGATCAAGCCTGCTGCCAGGGAAGCGCTGGTGATCAACGCCTCCAAAATCCTCCACCTGAACCAGACCGCAGCCGAGCTGGCCAAGCACATCATAGAAGGCGATGATGCCAAAACTGCGGCCGAGCAGATGGGCAGCGATATCGGGGGGTCAAGCCGGCCGGGCTGGAAAATGATTTCAATCATCTCAAACAAAAGATATTCGCCCTGGCCTTCACCGACGACATCTGTCCGGTGACCTATCTGGACATCAACCGGATCGAGCTTTTCGAGACCCCGGTCAGCGCGACCTACCGGATGGATCTGGCCCTGACCTACCAGTGCAACAACGCCTGCAAGCACTGTTACCTGCCCAAGGACAGGATGCCCGGAAAGCTTACAACCCAACAATGGAAGCAGGCTTTATCCAAAATATGGGAGATAGGCATACCCCAGGTCTGCTTCACCGGGGGCGAGGCCACCCTAAGGCCGGACCTGGTAGAACTGATCGCCTCTGCCGAGGAAACCGGCCTGATAACAGGTCTTTTGACCAACGGCCGTAAATTGAAGGATAAAAAGTTGGTCAAACAAATGACCGAGGCCGGCCTCGATCATTTCCAGATCACCCTGGAGTCGCATCTGGCCTCGGTCCACGACAAAATGGTGGGCAGCAAAGGGGCTTTTGAGGATACGGTCAAAGCCATCAAGAATGCGGCGGCCTCGCCGGTCTGCACCATTACCAACACCACCCTGATCAAGCTCAACGCCAAAGGCATGGAAAAGACCGTTGAGTTCCTTAAAAAACTGGGGATCACCACCATGGCCTGCAACAGGCTGATCTACTCCGGCCAGGGCGCTTCCTGCGGACTATGCTTCAAGGAAGCGGAGCTGGTCCCATTGATGGAGCGAATCCGTAACCAGGCCCAGCGTCTGGGGCTCAAGCTGATCTGGTACCCGCCCACCCAGTACTGCCAGCTGGACCCGGTCGGCCTGGAGCTGGGGGTGAAAACCTGCACCGCGGCCCGCTATAATATGCGCGTGGAACCGGATGGCAGCGTCATCCCCTGCCAGAGCTATTTCGCGCCGCTGGGGAATATCCTGACCGACAAGTGGGAGGTAATCTGGAATGCCAAGCCGGCGGTGGATATTCGTAACAAAGCCCATATTATGGACAAGTGCAAGAAGCGCCGAAAACTCCCGCTGTGCGGCAGGGGATGCCCGATATACAATACGCAGAACGAAGTGCTATGCGTGGACAGCAAATCCAACGGGTAGGTGGGTATATCAGGAAGTTACTTAAAACCTATCATAACTATAATCCCCGGCGAAAATAAAAAAGGTGCGATGTTTATCGCACCTTTTTTATTAAAGACCGATTATTGCTTAAGCCAAAGCTTCCAGCGCGGTGGACCTCCGCCCCAGCTCTTTCAACACCGCCAAGCCCGAGGCCTGCTCCATCCGCCGCTTGACGTCCCTGAAATCGGTCTGGTCCAGATAGATCATCCGGTAGGCGGCCACGGCCGCGGCGTAATTGCCCAGATACTCGTAACACTGCCCCAGCAGGTAGCAGACATCCATCTGGAAACGGTTGAAGGGATGCTCGGACAAGGGCACGGCCCGCAATACTTCCAATGCTGAAACCGCCTCGCCCCGGCCCAGGAAAGCCCGGGCCAGCAAAAGCAACCGGCGTCCGGCGGTCTCCTTGCTCTGTGGCTTGAAAGCCAGCAGGCTGACGGCGGTATCATGCTTGCCCACCCCTAAAAGCTTGCCGGCCAGATCAAGTTTCCGGAACTCGTCGTCCGGGGCCTCCTGCAGAGCCTGAGATGACTTGTCCACCTCCACCTGCATCCGGCGCATATTGAACCGGCGCATGGCCCGGAATACCTCGTCGGCGTCGGGATTCAGCTGCCGCACCTGATTCATTATCTCTTCGGCCTTGTCCTCCTGGCGCAGGGCCAGATAGCTTTCGGCCAGGAAGAAAAGGACCCTCATCTTGCGCTCGGGGTCTTCCACCATTTTCACGGCCCCGGAAAGCAGATCCCTGGCCTGGGGGAATTTTCCCATTTCAAAATATATTATTCCCAGGGCTTCGTATATTTCCGGCAGATCGCTATGCTGGGCCATCATCCTTTCGATGGCGGCGGCGGCCGCGGTGCGGCGGGAGGGATCCAGTTCTGAAACCCTGACCAGCCCCGCGATGGATGCCTTGAGGTCCCCCGATTCGGCCAAAAGCCGGGACTTGAAAAATAGGATCTCGGCCTGATTGGGGTGTTGTTCTAAAATGTGATCCAAAGACCCCAATACCCTGGCCCGGTCCTCGGGCCGCGCCTTGACGACGGCTTCGTATTCCGCCAGGGCCAGATCATAACGGCCGGTCCGGCACTGGAGTTCGGCCAAGAGGTAGCGGGCCGGCGCCACTTGTGGGAACTGGTCGATGATGGCCTGCAGCCTGACGGCCACCTCGGCCGATTGCTCTTCCGAGATCTCCAGTATCTGCCGCAGCATGTCAACGCTCTGTTCCGCAGCATTCCGCTGGGCATAAATCCTAGCCAGCAGGTAAAGCCCGGCGATATTTTCCTTGTCCCGCTGCAGAACCTGGCGCAGCAGGCCGATGGCCGGCTCGGCCAACGTCGCTTCCCGGGACAAGGCCTGTTCGATCAGTGCCACTGCTTCATCCAGAGTATTTTGTACCACCAGCGATTTGGCCAGCGCCATTTTTACCTGGGGCTGGTCCGGGTTTTTGCTTAACATCTGCCGGTAAAAGGCCGCCACCTGGTCGGCGATCTCCGGGGCCAACTCCAGGGCCTGGCTTAGGGCTGAGGCGGCCGGACCGTAATTCTGTAGCACCATATTGATCTGGGCATCGGCTACCAGAGCCCGGTGATTAGCCGGGTCGGCGGTTTGGATATCCTTGATGTCCGCCAAAATCTTTTCGGCCCAGCGCGGCTCCCGCTGGGTCACAAACAGAAGTTCATCCAGGGATCGGTCATATTTCTTAAGATGCAGCAGAACCTTGGCCTGGGCGTAATGGCCGGGCAGGCTGGTGTCGTCTATCTCCAGCAGTTTTTTCAAATTCAGCAAGGCCTCTTCCGAGAGGGCGCCGTCCAGTTCCGAGGCCTTCATCAATCCGCCGCCGGCCTTGGTCAACTCGCCTTTTTCCAGATAGATCTGTCCCAGCCGCAGATAGGCCTTGGCCGAGCCGGCTCCGGGCCATTTAGCCGCGATGGCATTGGCCTGGTCAAAGGCCTTGTCCAAAAGGCGCTGCTGGTATAGAAGTTCCATCTGTAAAATCTGCAATTGCAGGTCGTCGGGCTGCTGCCGCAATAGCTCTTGCAGTTTTAAACTGACCTGGGGCAACAGGGATTTGTCGCTGGCGGCGGCCGCCAACAGGGCGGCGGCCATGGGTGCCGGCTCGGCGTCGCGCTGGTGCAGTTCCGCCAGGGTCAATTGCAATTGTCCGGATTGGGGAAATTCCCGGGCCAGTTCCATCAGGGAATCCTTGGCCAGCCGGGAAAGCTCCGGTTGCTGGTGAAGCTGCAGGAACAGGGCTGCCGCCGCCTGCTGCTCGCCCGACCGGGCCCAGGCCGCGGCCTTGACCAGATGAATGACGGGCAGGTCCTGGCCCTGCTGTTCCAGATTCTGGCAAATCTTGGCCAGACCCTGGTTGAACCGGGGATCGGCTTGGGGCGAGGCGGAATCCAACAGCGGCAGAAACTCCGGCCAGCTTAAAGGGTTTCTTTTACCCAGCTCGGCTCCCAGCATGACAGCTTCCGCCAGTTTGTTGTTTTTTATCAGCGCTTCTATCAGCGGGGAAGCCAGGGACTGGTCAAACTCTTTAGCCAGCAGGCCCTGCATTTTGGACAAAGATTTTTCCAGCCATTCGCCCCCCAGGCCTGCCAGATACTGGTAAACCCTGGCCGCTTTCAGCGTTTCCGGGCGCAAAAGATAGCATTCGGCCAGAAACTCCAGGGCCAAAGGCTGATCCAGATTTTTCTGCAGCAACCCGTTGAGTTTTTCCAGGGCCAAATCCACCAGGGTGGCATCCTTGGAGACCATGTCCCTCAGCGACTTTACCACCTGGTCGGTTTGCCCGGCCGCGGAATAGGCGTCTATGATGCGGGTGGCAGCCTCAAAATTCCCCGGGGATTTTTCCAGTATCTGATGATAACGGTCCAGTACCTGGGACAAAAGTTCCGGGGCCAGTTCGGCCACCCGGGCCAAGGAGGTCATGGCCAGATCGGGCTTTAAGGCCTCCAGGGCGCAATCTCCCATAAACATGAAGCCATCGGTGTTCTGCGGATCCAGTTTCAGTATCTCCCGCAGCTGGGCTAAGATCGTTTCCCGGTGCCGCTGATCCAGTTTCCACAGCCTTTTGGCGGCTTCCAGTCCGGGCAAAGCCTGCTGCTTTTTCAGGTAGAGCTGAATGATCAGGGCCAGGGCGCCGGTGTTATCAGGTTCTTTTTCTAAAAAGTTCTTTAACCGGTCTATCACCGGCTGCGGGTCCTGGACCTTGGCCGCTTCGGAATAAAGCTCCAGTGCTTTATCGCGCTGGCCGGTCTGGATCAGCACATCGCCGTAGCGCATGGCCACTTCGGTCACTCCGGCCCCGGTGGCGGCGATCTGGAAGGCGGCTTCGTTGACAGGGGGATATTCGTCCGGAGACTGGGCCGCCGCGTCCAACAGATCAAAAGCCGGCCGGGGCTGGCCCTTGCGGTAATAAAGCAGGGCCAGGCTTAAAAATACTCCCATGTCCTTAGCCCTGGTCCCGGCCGGTTTGGCCGGACCCCGATAGCGGTCCAGAGATTCCTTGACCTTGCCGTAGCGCGAAAGCATGGCATCGATGTCCCGGTCGGGCAGGGTTTTGAGTATTTTGACGGCCGGCTCGATATTGCGCCGGGAGATGTTCATCTCAAAAGCCAGGTCCCCCAGGTCGGACGAGCGGTTCCCGTTGTAAAAAAGTTCCTCGGCCGATTCCAGCACTTCCTTGGAGCGGGCCGGGGCCAGACTGATGGCGTTCTTTAAGGCGGAAGCGGCGTCCCGGCCCTTTTCGTCGGCCTGGTGGGCTCCGGCCAGCGCCAGCAGCAGTTCAAAGTCCTCGGTATTGTTCTTGAGCCCCGAGGCCAACAGCTCGGCCGCCTTGCCGGGCTTGCCCTCGGCTCGCAGCTTATCGGCCTTCTGCAATATCTGCTCTTTGGAAAGCAGAAAAAAATCGGCTAAAGGAGACATAGCACAGCAACTCCGAAAAGAGTGAAATTTAGCATTTTATTAACGGCTTCAAACAAAAGGGTAACATTTAAACTTATAACACAAGCATATTTTAAAGTCAAGGATAAATCGCTGGTTAAATCAGCTGGTTAAATCGCTGGTTTATTGAAAAACAAATATGATCCGGTCAGATCAATCCCAGCTCTTTGCCGGCGGTCCTGAATTCTTCCAGCACCCGGTCCAATTGGGCCTCGGTGTGGGCGGCCGAAAAACTGGTGCGGATCATCTCCCGGCCTTCGGGCACGGCCGGGGCAATCACCGGGTTGGCGAAAACGCCGTGAGCCATCAAGCGCTTCCATAGGGCAAAGGCCTTTTCCCGCGAGCCGATCATCAGCGGGATAATGGGGGTGCAGGCCGAGCCGGTGTCGTAGCCGAGTTCCTTAAAGCCTTTAAGCATTTTGTCGGTATTATGCCAGAGGCGGGTCAGCAGTTCCGGCTCCTGCTGCAGCACGTCCACCGCCGCCGAGACGGCCGCAGTCAACGCCGGGGGCAGGGCGGCCGAGAAGATCATGCTCCGGGCAAAATGCTTGATGTAGTCTATCACCTCAAAGTCGCCGGCCACCACCCCGCCGATGGCGGCGAAACTCTTGGAGAAGGTGCCCATTATCAGATCGGTTTCCTGCTCCAGGTCAAAATGCTCGGCGGTGCCCCGGCCATGGGCTCCCAGCACTCCCAGGGCGTGGGCGTCGTCCACCAGCACCCGGGTCCCATATTTTTGGCAGACCTTGACGATATTAGGCAGGTCGGCAATGTCGCCCTCCATGCTGTAAATGCCGTCCACGATCACCATCTTTCCCTTGTTGTGACCCAAGCCGTGCAGCACCCGGTCCAGACTGTACGTGTCGTTGTGTTGGAAGCGCCGCATCATGGAATAGGAAAGGCGGCAGCCGTCCAGGATCGAGGCATGGTCGTATTTGTCGGTGATCAGGATATCGTCCTTGGTTCCCAGACAGGAGATGACGCCCAGGTTGGTCTGCATCCCGGTGGAAAAGACCAGGGCCGCCGGCTTGTTCAGGAACTTGGCCAGCTTGGTTTCCAGCTGGTTGTGCATGTCCAGGGTGCCGGTCAAAAAGCGGGAGCCGGTGCAGCCGGTACCGAATTTCTCCACCGCTTTGATGGCGGCTTCCTTGACCCTGGGATGAGTGGTCAGCCCCAGATAGTTGTTGGAGCCGATCATTATCATCTTCTGGCCGTCAATGATCACCTCGGGCTCCTGGGCTGAGGAAAGGGGGTGAAAATAGGGATACAGCCCGGCTTCCCGGGCATCCCGGGCATCGGTGAAATCAACGCATTTTTTGAAGATATCCATTAAAGATCTCTGAAATTTACAAGATTGTAAACTTTAATTATACTAAAAAACCAAAAGCATAGCAAGGAAAAATCCCTTCAGGGGAGGATTGGTGAATAGAAAAGCGGTTGACAAAAGAGGTTTTTTTAGGTTATAATTAAAAGATACCAGGGACTAACAGGTTTTATGTCCCTGATGCTGTTTTTAAGACTCAATGAATATTCACTGGGGGATCGTCCAACGGCAGGACACATGGCTCTGGACCATGGTATCGGGGTTCGAATCCCTGTCCCCCAGCCATAATAAAAAGCGACCGGGGCCTAAGCCACGGTCGTTTTTTCAGTTGGCTCGGTTAGTCTTCGCCT
>JACQXR010000056.1 GCA_016208585.1 candidate division TA06 bacterium
TCAATCCCTTCACCCACATCGGATTCGGGGTTGGGTTTCAGCTCACCGACGACGGCCTGGCCAAAAATCTTGATAAGAACGCCTATTACGGCCAGTACCAATCGGCACTGCTGGGCGTCAACTACCGGGCCTCTCACCGGCTGCGGGCCTCGCTGTACCTCGGGGCGCCGGTTGGCGGATACATCCAGTTCTGGCCCAAGGACACTACCTACAACACTGGCTACAAAGCATACGAGTATTATTACAAGGTAACATCGGGGTTCGGCGCGGGCATCATGAGCCTGGAATATTCGGCCAGCGATGACCTGTCGCTGGCGCTGCTGGTGCAGGCCAACGGCGGCGAGGGACGGATTGACCATAAGCGGGATGATGATTTTATCAAGACCAGACCCAACTCATTCGGCGACAACGTTTCCATGAACACCGCCACCATCAGCCTGATGCTGGGGTACAACCTGCCGTTCTGAGGCCGGCGACCGGCCGCGGCGAAAGGGGGATGCGAAAAAATAGCAAAATGTCAAAGTTATCCAATCGCAGAGCCGCCAGTTTATGCCGCAGATAAATATTCCGGGACGCAGAGTAAACAAACAATATTAAGAGGGGAGAGATAACTCTATGCCCAAGATATTGATCATTGACGACGAGGAAGACATTCGGCTTCTTTACCGCAAGGAACTGGAGTCCAACGGCTACCAGGCCGTCGCGGCCAGCACCGAGGACCAGGCCAAGGAGATGTTCCGGCTGGGCGGCATCGACCTGGTGATCCTGGATATCAAGATGACTACCAATGATGGCGGGATCGACCTCTTGCGATGGATTCGGGAAACCGAGAGTGTAATGCCCATCATCCTTAACTCCGCCTATCCCCACTACAAAGCGGATTTCGGGACCTGGCTGGCCAACGAGTATCTGGTGAAGTCCGGAGACCTGAAGGAACTGACGGCCACTGTTGCCAAGCTGCTGAAACAGAAGGGCCTGCCCTGAGTGTTAACCGAAGGGCAGAGCAGCCCAAAGAAAGCAAGAATTAAAAACGGTTTTTATGCAATATAGGTTAAGAGAATGAAGGACCGGGAAAAAACCAGGGAACAGTTGCTGGCCGAGCTGGGCGAGCTTCGGGCCAGAATCGGCAAGCTGGCGGGGATCGAGCGGGAGCATGCCCGGGTGGAAGCGGCGCTGCAGGAAAGCGAAGCGACTTTCCGGGCCTTGGCCGAGACCAGCCCCTCCGGCATATTCGTCTATCGTGAAAAATTCCTCTATGTCAACTCCGCCTGCTTGGCGGTAACCGGCTATGGCCGAGAAGAATTTCGCGCGATGCGGTTTTGGGATATGGTTCATCCGGAATTCCGGGATCTGGTCAGGGACCGGGGCTTGGCCCGGCAGAGAGGCGAGCCCGTCCCGGCCCACTATGAGTTCAAGATCACCCGTAAGGATGGAGTGGATCGGTGGCTGGATTTTGCCGGCGCCCAGATCCAGTTCCAGGGCGAAGCCGCCGGTCTGGGCATCGTTTATGACATCACCGAGCGCAAACAGGCGGAGGCCGCGCTTAAGGCCAGCGAAGAACAATATCGCTTGCTGGTGGAAAGCCAGGACGAGGGCCTGGCCATAGTGGACGGCCACGAAAGATTCCTTTTCGTAAACCCGGCCGGCTGCAGGATATTTGCCGTGCCGGACGGCTCCCTGAACGGCCGTTGTCTGAGTGAATTCGCCGACGCCGCCAATTTTCGGATGATTGCCCAGCAGACCAAGCTGCGCCAAGACGGCGGATCAAACGAGTATGAAATAGAGATCATCCGGGGAGACAAGGTCAAACGAATCATTAAAGTTTCGGCCAAGCCCCAATACGGCCAAAGCGGGCAGTTCGATGCCGCCTTCGGCGTATTCCAAGACATAACCGAGCGCAGGCTGGCAGAGATAAGGTTAAAGGAATCGGAGGAGATCTACCATACCCTGGTCAACTCCTCGCCTGATGCGGTGACCATGACCGATCTGCAGGGCCGGATGATATTTGTCTCGGAGCAGACCTTAAAACTGCACGGTTATTCGCATCAGGATGAACTTCTTGGCCAGCCGGCTTTCATGTTAATCGCCGCCCAGGATCATCAGCGGGCAGGGGCCAACATGGAAATAACGTTGAACCAAGGATCGATCAGGGATATCGAATATATTTTCCTGAAAAAGGACGGCTCTTCCTTCATCGGCGAATTGAACGCGTCTTTGATCCGGAACGTCCAGGGCCTGCCCAAGGCTTTCATTGCCACAACCAGGGACGTAACCGAGCACCGGAATGCCGAAGAGCTGGTCCGGAAAAGCGAAGAGCGCTACCGGAGATTGCTGGAAGCGGTTACCGATTATACCTACACCGTGCAGATACGGGACGGCAAGCACGCCGCGACCCAGCATAGCCCCAACTGCCTGGCGGTTACCGGATATTCCGCGGAAGAATACGACGCTGATCCCAACCTTTGGCTCAACATGGTCTACCAGCAGGATAAGCAACTGGTGATGGAGCAGGCCGCCCGGTTATGGGCCGGAGAAGCGGTGCCGCCGCTGGAACACCGCATCATCCATAAAAACGGCACCTTCCGCTGGGTGAAGAACACGGTAGTGCCCAGGTTCGACGAGCAGGGCAAACTGATGGCCTACGATGGCCTGGTATCAGGCATTACTGAGCGCAAGCTGGCCGAGGAGGAGGTGAAAAAATTGAACCTGGCGCTTCAGCACTATGTGACCCAGTTGGAAGATGTCAATCGGGAATTGGAAGCGTTCAATTATTCCGTTTCCCATGGTTTGAGGACCCCATTGGTCAGCATCGGCGGCTTTTCAAATTTACTGTTGAAAGAACATTCCGGCGGCATCACGTCGGATTGCAAACAATATTTAAACGTGATACGGAACAATGCCGTCAAGATGGAGAAATTGATCGATGATCTTCTAAACAGGTCGTATTTGGGTTGGAAGCCGATAATGGAGACGGAGATCGATATAAACGAGTTGGTGTCAGACATTTTAGGGGAATTGGAATCTTCGTTTAACGGAAGGAACATTCAGTACAATGTCGGTTCCTTGCCCAATGTCCGGGCTGATCGGGTTATGATCCATCAAGTTTTTACCAACTACCTCACCAATGCCATCAAATACACCAGCATCAGGGATCAGGCGATAATCGAAATCGGCGGGCGGAGCGAAGCAAAAGGGAACATTTATTATGTCCGCGATAATGGAGTTGGTTTCGACATGAAGCTGGTTGATAAGTTGTTCAGCGTTTTTCAAAGGCTGCATGATCAGCATGAATTTAAGGGAACCGGCGTTGGCCTGTCGATAGCCCAACGCATCATTCACCGTCATGGGGGACGGGTCTGGGCCGAAAGCGAGATCAATAAAGGATCGACCTTCTACTTCTCATTGCCAAGAGAAGAGCCTAAAGAGATGTAATGTTAATCTTAGCTATTCATCAAATCAATCATACTTGAAAGGAAAAACCGATGAAAAAAACATCAATGGCATTCTCGATGCTGGCAGGGCTCAGCTTCCTGGGCGCCATTCTATTCAAACTGAATGTGCTGCCGCGTAATTTTCTGAATACCGTGCCCAGTTCATACATTCAGCTGGCCCAACTTTTCCTCCTGGCTGCCATCGCCCTCGGAATCCACGGAATGGACCAAAAGAAATAGAAAGGAAAATATCATGGCCTCCCAGACCGTAAAGTTCGAATATGATCCGGTAAGGAACATCCTTTTTACCGAGGATGAGTACCTGATATCTAGCGAGCGGGATGTTGACGAATTTCTTTTCCGGTACCTGAAAAAGCTCGAGGAAATAGGGCACAGGGTTTATGTTATTTCACATATTGACGGCCTTGAGGTGCATGCCAGCCTTTATGACTATTACGGCAAAAAGATTATTTAAGGCCAACCACTATAAGCCATAAACACAGCTGGAGGAGAAATGAAAAGGTTAGCAACATTGGCGCTGTCACTGCTTCTGGCGCTATTCCTGCTGGCTCCGGCGGTTCTGGCCAAGGACAAGCTGGTCCTGGCCACCACCACCAGCACCATGGACTCGGGCCTGCTTGATTTCCTGGTTCCCATCTTCGAAAAGGAGAGCGGCTGCAAGGTCCAGGTCATCGCGGTCGGCACCGGGGCCGCCATCCGTTACGGCAAAGACGGCAACGCCGACGTCGTGATGGTTCACGATCCGGCGGCCGAGGAAGCGGTGGTCAGGGAAGGGTTTTTCGTGGAACGGAAATACCTGATGTACAATGATTTTGTGATCGTGGGCCCCGCCGAAGATTCGGCCGGGATCAAGGGGACTGCCTCGGCGGTTGAAGCCTTAAAAAAGATCCAGACCTCCCAGTCAACCTTCGTCTCCCGGGCCGACCAGTCCGGCACCCACAAAAAAGAGCAGAGGCTGTGGGCCTCCGCCGGGATCGATCCAAAAGGCTCATGGTACCTGGAGGCCGGGGCCGGGATGGAGACAGTGCTGCGCATCGCCAACGAAAAGCGGGCCTACAGCCTGACCGATCGCGGCACCTACCTGGCCCACCAGAAGGAATATGACCTGCCGATCCTGAACGAGGGGGACAAGGAGCTGTTCAATCCCTATCACATCATGCTGGTGGCCCCGGCCAAGTACCCGTTCGTCAACTATTCCCTGGCCAAAAAGTTCTCGGACTTCCTGACCTCGGAGCGGGGCCAGAAGCTGATCGCCGAGTGCGGCGTTGACAAGTACGGTCAGCCCCTGTTCTACCCGGCGGTGGAGAAGAAATAGATTGAAGGGATGCTTATATCCGCTATAAGTAAACGGACTCGATCTTATACTTCATGCAAAGAACCAAGACAAATATATAACTGAGGAAAAACATGAGAAAAATAATCTTAACCGTCTGTGCCGTTATCATGGCCGGATCAACTTCCGCCTTTGCCTTTGACGTCAAGACCGATGTTCAACAGGAATTCCCCAATTTTAAGATCTCCGGCTGGCTCAAGGTTGCCTACCTGGACACCCTCTATCACGACACCCTGGTCACCTATCCCTCGGGCTTCGAGGTCAAGGATGCGGCCATCACCGTCAGCGGCGACGCCTGGAGCGACCTGGCTTACCGGATCTGCCTGCAGTCCAACAAGCCCACCAAGGCAAGCGCCAGCACGGTTTACGCCGCCTGGCTGTTGGACGCCTATGCCGACTGGAAACCTTCCAAACTTTATTCTTTCCGGGTGGGCCAGTACAAGAGGCCGTTTGGATATGAACAGCTGACCGCGGCCACCAGCATGGATTTCGTCAACGCCTCCCAGATCACAGGCAAATTCAACTCCAGCAACCGGGAACAGGGGATCATGGGCTTTGGCGTCTGGAGGGACCTGAGCTATTTCCTTTCGCTTGGCAACGGCGCCCCGTACAACGAAAAGGACGCCAATCCATCCAAGACCGTTTTGTTCCGTATAGTCTATGCGCCTCTGGCGGGAATGACCGTGGGCGGCTCGGTGGAATACGGTACCCAGAACACAGCCGGCAAAAGCTATTACAACCGACACGTCGGGCTGGACGTGAATTACGAATGGGGCAAGCTTTTCGCCCGGGGCGAGTATATGATCGGGCAGGACGACAAGGCGATGACCACCGACTCGGTGCTAGTCGGAACCACCATGGTCACACAGTCAGGCGTTGATATGAACCTGATGCGCGGAGGATACCTGACGGTCGGCTACGTGCCGCTGTCCAAGCTTAAGGTCAATGTCAGGAGAGACGTTTACCGGGAGAACTGCCAGTGGGGCCTGATCACCGACGGCATCTCATCCTGGTGGAACAAGAAAGAAAGCAGGGTGATCGTATTCAATCTGGGCGCCGATTATTTCCTGAATCCTAACACCAAGGTCACCTTGAACTACGACATAACGCAGGAGGATATGGCACTTCGCCCGGTCAAGAATAACCCGCTTTCAGCCCAGCTGCAGGTCAAGTTCTAACTAAAAACCCAAGCATCGTCATTCTAAGCATGGCATCGTGCCTGCCGGTCCGAAGAATCTTTCAAGTAATAGCCGCCGCATCTTGCCCGGCTCAGAATGACATTTGTGCCATTTGATTATGATGGGAGCGCAGTTGATGCGCTCCTATTATTGTTATTGTCTTTTAAATCAAATTTTGCTATCATCATAGTATGTTCAATTTAATACAAAGTTTAAAGCAGGCTATTGGGCTGCTGCTCAAGTTCGATCACGAGATCTGGCAGATAGTCCTGTTGTCCCTGCGGGTCTCGCTGGCCTCTTCGCTGATCGCCGTCTGCCTGGCCATCCCGCTGTCCCTGGTCATTACCCAGAACGAATTCCCTGGCAAGCGTGTCGTCATCGGGACGGTCAATAGTTTCATTGCCATCCCCGCGGTGGTGATCGGGCTGGTCTGCTACTTGTTTTTGTCCCGTTCGGGTCCGCTGGGTTTCTGGCGCCTGCTGTATACGCCCTCGGCCATCATCATCGCCCAGACCCTGCTGATCATCCCGCTGATGACCGGACTCTGCATCTCGGCCCTGCAAGGCCTGGGGCACCGGGTGAAGGAGACCATGATCACCTTGGGCGCCGACCGCCGACATCTTACTTTAGGCATAATGCGGGAAGTGCGCTTCTCGCTGGCCGCGGCCTTCATCACCGGGTTTTCCCGGGTGCTGGGCGAGACCGGCATGACCATGATGGTGGGCGGCAACATCAAGGGCGACACCCGGGTGATGACCACCGCCATTGCGCTGGAGACCATCAAGGGCAACTTTGAACTGGGGATCGCATTGGGATTAGTGCTTTTGATAGTAGCGATTGGGATAAACATCGTTCTCCAGTTAGCCCAGGGGAGGGCCGGACGATGAAGATAGTGGCCCAGAATGTCTCCAAAAGTTTCGACGGGAAAGCTGTGCTGAAGGATATCACGCTGACCATTGAAAAACCCGGCGTCTACGCGCTGGTGGGACCCAACGGCTCCGGCAAGACCACCCTGATGCGGATGCTGGCCCTGCTGGAAAAAAGCGAAGGCGGGACCTTGAAATACAAGACCCGGGGCAGCGATGGCTATGCCTCATTGGCGCACTCTCCCGGCATCAGGAAGAAGATGGGCCTGATCCACAACCCGGCGGTGATGCTGTCCGGTACGGTGCAGTACAATTTGGAATACGGCCTGCGGGTGAGGGGCGTGTCAGCGCCGGAGCGGAAAAGAAGATCGGACCAGATGCTGGAGACACTGTCCCTGCGCTGGCCCGGGTGCTGGCGCTGGATCCGGAAGTGGTGTTCCTGGACGAGCCCACGGCCAACCTGGATCCCTTGAGCGCCAAGCTGATTGAAAAAACGATTATGGAACTGGCCGGCCGGGGAAAGAAGGTGATATTGGCCACCCACAACCTTTGGCAGGTGGAGCGGATCGCGGACTGGGTTTGGTTTCTGAACGACGGGGTGATCTCCATCTCCGGCACGGCCCAGGATGTGCTGCACAAGGGCGACCAAGCCTTTTGGGGGAAGTTTTTGGGCCGGGATAATTTGTACAATGGTAAAATCGTCAAAACGGAAAACGGGAAATCTTTCCAATGCGGCAACGTGTCGTTTGAAGTGGTGACCACGCTGGAAGGACTGGCCATGGCCAGCCTGAATCCCAACGAGATAATTTTATCCTCGCAGAAATTAGTCAGCAGCGCTCGCAACGTGCTGGAGGGAGTTATAACCGACGCCATTTCCGAGGGCGGTCTGTACAAGGTCACGGTTGATGTGGGACTGTCATTGGCCGCGGCCATTACCAAGGCCTCGTGGGACGAGATGAATCTGAAGGTCGGCAGCCACGTGTATGCGGTGTTCAAGGCCAGCAGTGTCAGGGTTTGGAGGGAAGAGAACGGGGGATAGGGAATAGATGATTGGGGTTGGATTATTGTAGGGGCGAGGCGTGCCTCGCCCAGGGAATGATGTGATGGGAAACAGATATTTGGGAACGGACATGGGGATTTGATAATAGGTATCAGGTATTACAAAAAGGAAACGCATGATCTCATTTAACGAAGCGCGCAACAAAATGCTGGAGGGCATAAAACCCCTGCCCACCGAAAAGTGCCGTCTGGATGACCTTTTGGGCCGGATACTGGCCCAGGACATCACGGCCTCGTTCGACATTCCGCCCAAAGACAACTCGGCCATGGACGGCTTTGCCGTCATTTATTCCGATGTGGCAACAGCGTCACCGGAAAACCCGGTTGCCCTGCAGGTCATAGAGGACGTGCCGGCCGGCAAGGTGGCCGTCAAGTCCTTGAAACCTGGGCAGGCCATTCGCATCATGACCGGAGCGCAGATACCCGAAGGGGCGGAGGCGGTGGTGCCAGTGGAACTAACCAGCAAGGGAATACAGAATACTGAAGTTAGAATATTGAAGGCGGTCAAGCAAGGGGCCAATATTCGCAGACAGGGAGAGGATGTAACGTCCGGGCAATTATTGATCGCTCAAGGTGTAAGACTTAGGCCGCAGGAAGTGGGGTTAATAGCATCCTTGGGCCTCACCGAAGCATTGGTCGCCAAACAGCCGGTGGTCGGGATAATCTCCAGCGGGAACGAGATCGCCGCGCCGGGCCAGCCGCTGAAGCCGGGACAGATATACGACGCCAACCGTTTCAGCATAGGCGGGCAGGTGAAAGAGGCCGGGGCAGAAGTCAAAGACTACGGCATAATCTCTGATGACCTGGAAAAGATCAAAGAGACCCTGAACCAGGCGGCCCGGGAGTGTGATGTGGTCATCACTTCGGGCGGCGTCTCCGTCGGCGACTACGACCTGATGAAACAGGCGCTGTCCTCACTCGGTCAAATGAATTTCTGGCAGGTGAAACAGAAGCCGGGAAAACCGCTGGCCTTCGGGCATATCAACGGTAAGCCGGTGGTCGGCCTGCCGGGCAATCCGGTGTCCTCAATGGTGGTCTGCGAGCAGTACGACCGACCGCTATTGTTGAAGATGCAGGGAAGTGTTAATATATATAAAGAAGCGATATTCGCGGTCTGCGATCAGGATATCAAAAAACACGCAGGAAGGACCGAGTTCCTTCGCGCTAAAGTAAAATGGCAGGATGGTGCTTATCACGTGGTTTTAACCGGGCCTCAGGGATCGGGCATCCTGACATCAATGGTCCAGGCCGACGGGCTGATGATACTGCCGGAGGAGTGCGATGGGGTGAAGCCGGGGGATGTGGTGCAGATTGAACTATTTTCACACGGATGAACGCGGATTAGAACGGATTCACACTGATTTACAAATGGGCTAAACTTTGTAAACTGTAAACTCAGAAACTGGAAAGATCATGCAACCCATCATCTCCTTCGTCGGACATTCCAACTCCGGCAAGACCACCCTGATCAAAAAGATAGTCCGCATTTTAAACCGCAAGGGTTACCGGGTAGGGGTGCTGAAGCACACCCACGGCGCCATTAAGGCCGACAGGCGCGGGACCGACACCGACCGGTTCCGCCTGGCCGGGGCCAAAATATCTTCCATCTCCGACGACAAACTGCTGGTGCGGTTTGAGAATGTCAAAGGACTTATTCCAAAAATGGTGGTCAGCGCCTTGAGCAGCGAGTTGGACCTGCTAATCATCGAAGGATACAAGAAAGAATCTTTCCCCAAGGTGCTTTTTTCTGATGAACTTTCGTCAGTCAGTCTTAAAGGGATCATCGCTACTGTTGGCCCCAAAAATCCGTCCGACAGCAAGGTCAGGCATTTCAAGCCGTCCATGCCAAACGAGATTGCCCGGTGGCTGGAACAGACATTTATCCTCCCAGCCAGGAAGAAGCGGAGTCTTCAGATATTCATAGACGGCAAACCACTGCCGATGAATCCCTTTGTCAGGCAGATGATCAGAGAAACCCTGGCCGGTATGCTGAAAAGCCTGAAAGGCGGGCGGGGCCGTAAGGCCCAGATATTGATTGACTTTGGCGCAAAAATGTAGTATTCTTATAATCCTAACTAATTACATTCAGGAGACCAAGATGAAAAAAACATTACTTTTTGCCGCGCTGGCGGCATTAATTTTGGGTTGCGCCCAAAAAGAAGCGCCCAAACCCGTGGCGGCCCCGGCGCCGGCCAAACCTGTACCGGCGTTCGTGGCTTCGGTAAATTTTATCAAGGGCGATGTCCAAAAGCTGTTGAGCGGAACATGGATGCCGGCTGTTCCCGGCGATTCCCTGTTTGCCGGCGACTGTCTGAACATTCCTGCTAAAGCCGAGCTTGAGTTCAAGGACGCTCAGGGTCAATTGTTGAAACTGACCGGTTCCCAGACCGATGAAGTGACGACATTGCTGCAGAAGGCCGCGGCCACCCCGGAAGCCAAACCGGAAAGCAAGGCCATCCAAAGTCTGAAGAAGATAGAAGGCAAGAAGCAGACTCTGACCGAACAAACGCCGACCGCCGTGGCCGGGATCCGGGGAACCCAGAAACGCAAGCCGATGCCCGATACTACGGCCGCTTCCGACACCACAAAATAGCCAGGTCATAATAACCTTTCAGCATGAAGCCCCTGGAGCAACAGTCCACACCGGACATTGTCTTCAAACAGTATTCGGTAAATGCAAATTGTAAACCGTAAACTGTAAATTGTAAACAAAATATACCAACCCAAGGAGACGCAATGAAAAAGGGCATTCATCCCAAGTACGAAGCCGCCACCATCACCTGCAGTTGCGGGAATGTCATCAAGACTCGTTCCACCGTCAAGGACATCCACGTTGAAATCTGCTCCAGCTGCCATCCTTTCTATACCGGCAAAGAAAAGCTGCTGGATGCCGCCGGCCGGGTGGAGCAGTTCCGCAAACGTTATGCCAAAAAGGACGGAGCCATGGTCAAGCCCAAGGCCGCAGCCAAGCCCAAAGTTGAAGCCAAACCCAAGGCCGAAGTCGAAACCAAAGTCAAGCCCAAAGCCGAAGCCAAGCCTAATGTTGAAGCCAAACCCAAGGCCGAAGCCAAAGCCGAAGCCAAGCCTAATGTTGAAGCCAAACCCAAGGCCGAAGTCGAAACCAAGGCCGAAGCCAAAGCCTGACAAACAGGCCCCGGCAAATTAAAAGCAAAAATGGAACATGGCGAGTTTCAACAAAAGAAACTCGCTATTTGCTTAGTTCCGCAGAACGCACAAGGGGGTGACATTGAACATCCACGAGAGCATCATAAAAAAAATAGCCGAGGACGAGAGGGTCTCCTGGGAGAGCATCAAAGAGGGCCTAGAGCAGGGCCATATCGTGATACCCATGAACAAGAACCGCCGGCTGTTAAAGCCCTGCGCGGTGGGGAAAGGCCTGAGGACCAAGGTCAACGCCAACATCGGGACCTCGCAGGACACGGCCGACTTGTCCATAGAACTGGAAAAGCTCAAAGCCGCGGTGGGGGCCGGGGCCGACGCCGTCATGGACCTTTCCACCGGCGGCGATATCGACACGGTGCGGCGGGAGATCCTTTCGCAGTGTCCGGTCCCGCTGGGCACGGTGCCCATCTACCAGGCGGCCATCGAAGCGGTCCAGAAAAAGAAATCTCTGGTGGAGATGACCCCGGACGAGATCTTCTCGGTGATCGAGCGCCAGGCCCGGGACGGGGTGGATTTTTTGACCGTCCACTGCGGCATCACCTCCGATTCGGTGAAACGCCTGAAGCAGGAGGGACGGGTGGCCAGCGTGGTCAGTCGGGGCGGGGCCTTTACCATCGAATGGATGACATACAACAAGGCCGAGAACCCGCTTTATCAGTACTATGACCGGTTGCTGGACATCTGCAAGGAGCACAACGTCACCTTAAGCCTGGGCGACGGATTCCGGCCCGGCTGTCTGGCCGACGCCACCGACCGGGCCCAGATCCAGGAACTGATAACTTGGGGCGAGCTGGTGGACCGGGCCCGGGCCGCCGGGGTCCAGGCCATGGTGGAAGGGCCGGGACACGTGCCGATAGACCAGATCGAGGCCAATGTCAAAATACAGAAGGAACTGTGCCAGGGCGCGCCGTTCTATGTGTTGGGGCCGCTAGTCACCGACATTGCCCTGGGCTACGATCACATCACCGCGGCCATCGGCGGGGCCTGGGCGGCCTACTTCGGGGCCGACTTCCTCTGCTACGTGACCCCCAGCGAGCACCTGAAACTGCCGGACGTTGACGACGTGCGGGAAGGAGTGATAGTATTGCGGATAGCGGCCCATGCCGCCGACATCGCCAAGGGCGTGCCGGGCGCCAGGGAATGGGATCTGAAGATGTCGCAGGCCCGCAAGGCATTGGACTGGGAGAAGCAGATAGAACTTTCCATCAATCCGCCCCATGCCCGGCAGGTCTACGAATCCGCGCCTAAGCGGGAGAGCGGGGCCTGCACCATGTGCGGGGATTACTGCTCCATGAAGAAGATGAACGAAGTGGAGAAGACGTGAATTTGCCACTCCGCCATAGGTCACCTACGCGCCAACCGCTTACGCTTTATATTGGGCTTCCTCTCCTTCACGCCTGCCCACGGCCCCGCAAAGCGGAGCCTCGCCTTTAGGCGGGGCGTGGCGTGCTGAAGCCCCGCCAACGGCGGGGCGCAAGCACGGCGGCCTCATCCTTCCTCCTTCGTTCATACTACGGCGGACAGACCAAACCTTTTTTCCAACTACGCAAAAATGCTTCGTCGGATGAATTGCGAAGGGCCGGGCGAAGGAATGAGTTCAAGAAAAGAATATGAAGGCCTTGAACGGCCTGTAGGCCGGACTGCCATGTCCTAACCCAGTCCTTCCGCCTACGTCAAGACTTCCATCTTTGCCTAAGCGGAAATATTTTTCACGGCATTCAAAGCCCTTCCCAAACAGGAGCGGGATGTCTTTCTGTCGAAGCTTTTTTCCGATAACAGTACCAGGGAAGATCTGACAGACCTTGCTCTGTGGGCCAGGCGGCGCCATGAGCCATCCCGCCCCTTGCAGGCATATATTCAGGAGAGAAAGAGCAGGTATGCCCGCGAAGTATGAAGTGCTGATCAAACGGTCCGCAGAGAAGGATCTCAAGCAATTGAATCTAAAATACATTGTCGGACGCGAGGTTGATCTGGTGGAAAAGGCGGCCATCCGTAACCCGTTCCGGAAGAAAAACATCTATGAAAACATGAAGGTGCTGTATGCGGCCTGAAGAACGCCATGCCGCTTGCCGGAGTAAAGGAATTTAAGCGGATTTGTGCATCCTTAGCCCAGCCGTTAACGGCTGGGCTAAGGATGGGAACCATAGATAACCAAGGCCATTCATGGCCTTTAAAACGCAAATACATATTTCATATAACCTCAGGAGAATCTATGCAGGGCATCATTCAAAAAATATCCGGGCCGGCGGTCATCGCCAAAAACATGATGGGGGCCCGGATGTACGACATCGTCAAAGTAGGAAAATTAGGATTAGTGGGCGAGATTATTCGCTTAGACGGCGACACAGCGTTCATCCAGGTTTACGAGGACACCTCCGGGCTGTTCGTGGGCGAGCCGGTGATAACCACCGGCGAGCCTCTTAAAGTAGAACTGGGGCCTGGCCTGCTGGAGTCCATCTTTGACGGCATTCAGCGTCCGCTGGACCAGATCAAGAAGAAGGAGGGGGACTTCATCGCCCGCGGGGTGGAGGTTCCCAGCCTGAACCGGGAGAAAAAATGGAAGTTCAAGCCGGCTGTTAACGAAGACGACCAAGTATCTGAAGGCGATGTGCTTGGAGAAGTCCAGGAGAACGCCTGGTTCGTCCATAAAATATTAGTTCCACCCAATAAAAGCGGCAAACTTAAAAGCGTGGCCAAGGAAGGCGAATACACCGTGGCCGATCCGATCGCCGAGTTAGAAAACGGCGCCAAACTATTCCTGATGCACTCCTGGCCGGTGCGGCAGCCAAGACCCTTCAAGAAGAAAATGGACCCGGACGAAATGTTCATCACCGGCCAGAGAATTTTGGACACTTTGTTCCCGGTGGCCATGGGCGGGACCGCCGCTATTCCCGGGCCTTTTGGCTCCGGCAAAACCGTGGTCCAGCAGACCCTGGCCAAGCATTCCAACGCCCAGGTGATTATCTACGTGGGCTGCGGCGAGCGGGGCAACGAGATGACCGAGGTGCTGACCGAGTTCCCGGAACTTTTAGACCCCAAGACCAAACGTCCTTTAATGGAGCGGACGGTGCTGATAGCCAACACCTCCAACATGCCGGTGGCGGCCCGCGAGGCCAGCATCTACACCGGGATCACCCTGGCCGAGTATTTCCGCGATATGGGATTCAGCGTAGCCATGATGGCCGATTCCACCAGCCGCTGGGCCGAGGCCCTGCGCGAGATCAGTTCCCGGCTGGAGGAGATGCCGGGCGAAGAAGGCTATCCCACCTATCTTTCCAGCAAGCTAGCCGCCTTTTACGAGCGGGCCGGGCGGACGGTGTGCGTCGGTAAGGATGACCGGGTGGGTTCGGTAACCATCGTGGGCGCGGTCTCGCCTCCGGGCGGAGATTTTTCCGAGCCGGTCACCCAAAGCACTTTGCGGATCATGGGCACCTTTTGGGCTTTGGACGCCTCGCTGGCCCAGAGGCGGCATTTCCCGGCCATCAACTGGAACCGATCCTATTCGCTTTATGCCGAGATGCTGGGCGGCTGGCTTAAGGAACACGTGGCCCCGGACTTCTCCGACGTCCGGAAGCGGGCCTCGGAGCTGCTGCAGAAGGAGGCCGCCCTGCAGGAGGTGGTCCAGCTGGTGGGCCCGGACGCGCTACAGGACCAGGAGCGGATGGTGATCGAAGTGGGCAAGATGCTGCGCGAGGATTACCTGCAGCAGCACGCCTTCTCCGAAGTGGACGGCCACTGCAGCCTGGAGAAATCCTACCGGATGCTGAAAGCCATCCTGGCCTTTTACGACGGGGCTCATCATGCCATAGAACAAGGCGCCATGCACATCAACGACATTCTGAACCTGCCCCAACTGGAGCAGTGCGCCCGGTTCAAGGAAGTGCCCCAGGACCAGTTCAAGGCCCAGGTGGACGACTTCATCGCCGGGCTGACGGAGGCTTTTACCAAGAAGTAATTACAAAGGCAGAAATCAAAAGGCAGAATATTGAATAGAGAATTTTGAAGGGGGAACCATGCGCTTAGTTACCAGATCCGATTTCGACGGCTTGATCTGCGGCGTCCTTTTAAAAGAGGCCGGGATCATCGACCAGTTCATGTTCGTCCATCCCAAGGATGTCCAGGACGGCAAGGTCGCGGTCACTTCCGGCGACGTGCTGGCCAACATGCCCTACGCCAAGGGCTGCGGAATGTGGTTTGACCATCATATGTCAGAAACCGAGCGCCAGGCCTTTCCGTCTGATTTCAAGGGCAAGTCCGAGCCGGCTAAAAGCTGCGCCCGGGTGATCTACGATTATTACGGCGGGGCTAAAAAATTCCCCAATTTCGCCGAGATGCTGAAGGCGGTTGACAAATCGGACTCCGGCGACCTGACGGTGGAGGAAATAGCCGAGCCCAAGGGCTGGATACTGTTGGCTTTTATCATGGACCCCCGCACCGGGCTGGGCCGCTATTCCGATTACCGGATCAGCAACCTGCAGCTGATGCAGGATCTAGTGGAATGCTGCCGGACCATGAATATAGTGAAGATCCTGGATCTCCCGGACATCAGGGAGCGGATCCAACGTTATCACCAGTCGGAGTGGCTATACAAAGAGATGATCAAAAAATATTCCGCCGTCCGGGGCAATGTGCTGGTGACCGACCTGCGCAAGGTGGAGGAGATTCCTACCGGCAACCGCTTCGTGGAATACGGGATGTTCCCGGGCATCAACATCTCCATCCGGATGATGTGGGGGATGAAGAAACTGAACATCGTGTTTGCGGTGGGTCACAGCATCGTCAACCGGACATCAAAGACCAACGTGGGTTCTTTAATGCTTAAATACAACGGCGGCGGCCACGCCAAGGTGGGCACCTGCCAGGTGGCGATTGAGAAGGCGGAGGAGACCCTGAAGGAACTGGTAAAACAGATGAACCAGGACGGTTAAAATCACCAATTATGATATTTGAAAACATACTCCAGACCATTGGCAACACCCCACTGGTCAGAATAAACCGGCTGAATCCCAATAAACACGCGGATATTTACGCCAAGATAGAGGGAGCCAACCCCACCGGCAGCATCAAGGACCGGATAGCTTTAAAAATGATCGAGCAGGCCGAGGCCGAAGGGGCGCTGTCAAAAAACAAAACGATCATTGAGCCCACCTCAGGAAACACCGGTATCGGCCTTGCTATGATTGGGGCGGTCAAGAGATACCGGGTAGAGATTGTTATGAGCCGGGCCGTCTCGGCCGAGCGGATCAAAATGATCAGGAGTTTTGGGGCCAAGGTTACCCTTACCGAAGCCAGGATGGGAACCGACGGGGCCATCGTTAAAGCCCGGGAACTGGTAAAGAAATATCCCAAAAAATATTTCATGCCCGACCAGTTTTCCAACCATTATAACAAAATGGCCCATTATAAGACCACGGCCCAGGAAATTTGGAAACAGGTCAACGGCAACATTGATTATTTCGTCTCTTCTATCGGAACCTCGGGGACCATCATGGGCGTGGGCCGGGCCTTGAAGGAAAATAACCCCAAGATCAGGATAGTAGAAGCCCACCCGGTAAAGGGCCATTACATCCAGGGGCTAAAGAACATGGAGGAAGCAATCGTCCCTTCGATCTACGATCCCGCGCTTATTGACGAAACGGTGATGGTAAGCACCGAGCAGGCCTTTGCCACCGCCCGGAAGATAGTGGAAAAAGAGGGCATTTTCGTGGGAATGAGCAGCGGGGCGGCCATGTTTGCGGCGATTCATGTGGCAAAAAAGATAAAGAGGGGAAGGATAGTGGTCATTTTCCCGGACCGGGGGGAGAAATATTTGAGCACGAAGTTGTTTAAATGAAACAACAAATTTACAATTCACAAGAAGCTCACTTGGAAAATATATGACAACTAAATCCTCAAATAAAAGCTTTCACAACGCAAAAACTGCTAAAAAAGATGAGTTTTATACGCAGCTAACGGATATTGAAAAAGAGTTAGGGCATTACAAGAACCATTTTAAAAGAAAAGTTGTATTATGTAATTGCGATGATCCACGAATTAGCAATTTCTTTCATTATTTTTCCTATAATTTTGAACAGTTAAAGCTGAAAAAACTAATTACAACTTGTTATAAAAACCTAAACCCCGAAATATTCAGTCAAAACAAATTTGAAAAAGCAATATATCTGGAATACACCGGGGATAAAAACGGGGATAAGATACCCAGCCCAGATGAAATTGGCATAAAACCGTTAAAAGGAGATGGCGATTTTAAAAGTATTGAATGCATTGAGCTTTTAAAACAAGCCGATATTGTAGTAACAAACCCGCCCTTTTCTTTATTCAGAGAATATGTAGCACAGTTAGTTGAATACAAAAAAAAGTTTGTTATAATTGGGAACATGAATGCCTTGACCTATAAGGAAGTATTTAAATTGTTTAAAGAAAATAAAGTTTGGTTTGGTCACAGTATTCATAGCGGAGATAGGGAATTTGGAGTACCTGCGCATTACCCATTGAAAGCAGCAGGTTGTAGGATAGATGATAAAGGGAATAAATTTATCAGAGTTAAAGGTGTACGTTGGTTTACAAATTTAGACTATGAAGAAAGACACGAAGAATTTATATTATGTAAGAAATATAATCCAGAAGAATACCCAAAATATGATAACTATAATGCCATAAATGTTGACAATACAAAAGATATACCTTGTGATTATAAAGGTATTATTGGTGTGCCAATTACATTTATGGATAAATATAACCCAGACCAATTTGAAATATTAGGCAATGAATATGATTTAAAAATCCCAAAAGGGCGTGGATATATAAACGGTAAAAGAATGTATGGTAGGATTTTCATAAAGAATAAAAAATTATAAGACAATGAAAATAGAACTTAAAGAAATTACCGTCCGTGATTTAGCAGACGGTTACAAAGACAACGCCGAAGAAGGTGTGGTGGGTTACGGCGGCAGGCTTGATATTAGGCCACCATATCAACGAGAATTTATTTACAAGGACAAACAACGTGATGCTGTTATCAATACCATAACAAAGGCCTTTCCTCTTAATGTTATGTATTGGGCGCTTAGAGAAGACGGGAATTTTGAAGTGATCGACGGACAACAGCGTACAATTTCAGTTTGTCAATATATCAATGGTGATTTTGCCTTTAAGGATTTGTATTTCCATAATCTTAAAGACGACCAGCAAGAACAAATCCTTAACTATAAACTTATGATTTATGTTTGCAGCGGCGCAGACAGCGAAAAATTGGAATGGTTCAGGACAATAAACATCGCAGGTGAAAAACTTACCGACCAGGAATTACGTAATGCGGTGTATGCTGGTTCATGGGTTTCCGATGCCAAACGCTATTTTAGTAAAACCGGCTGCGTAGCACATAGCATTGGAAATGATTATCTCATTGGCTCTGCAATTCGTCAGGAATATTTGGAAACGGCTATTGACTGGATTTCTAATGGCGAAATTGAAAGCTATATGGCAACCCACCAGCACGACCCCAACGCCAGCGCATTATGGAGATATTTTCAAGATGTAATTTCCTGGGTAAACGCGACTTTTACCAATAAGAGGAAGTTCATGAAAGGTGTGGACTGGGGTAGACTATACAACAAATACAAAAACGTAGTTTATGACACGAAAGAGATAGAAGCAGAAACGGCCAAATTGATTGCTGATGACGATGTGATAAAAAAGAGCGGAATTTATCCGTATATTCTTACGCATGACGAAAAACATCTTTCAATCCGTGCATTTACTGATTCTATGAAACAAAAAGTTTATGAGCGGCAAAAAGGTAAATGTGTAAAGTGCAAAAAGCAATTTGATATTTCTGAAATGGAAGCCGACCACATTAAGCCTTGGCACGAAGGCGGTAAAACAACAGAAAAAAATTGCCAAATGTTATGCAAGGACGACAACAGAAGAAAATCGGGTAAATAGAAAACCAGCCGACAACATAGGTTGTCACAATTGCTGGTAACAATAATAATTAAAGGAGACACCAATGGCAGAAGCTACACCCAAAAAGGTTTCCACCACCGAGTCTGGGCATGCCAAGAACATTGCCAACTTTGGCGCCCTTGTTAACAGCGTGGAGGACATAGGTAGTTCCTATAACCCATCGGTGGCCGACATCAAACTGTCCAACCTAAGGCTTATCAATACCAAATTAGAGAAAATCCTGCCCGCCGTGTTTGCGGCCGAAGCCCCCTATAAATTAGCCGTCAACGCCCGCCAGACAGCCTTTGACGGCATGAGCAAATTAGCCACCCGGGTCATCAACTCCCTGGCCGTGGCCGGAAGCGACCGCGAGATCAAGGATGCCAAGACCATATTAAAGAAGATCCGGGGCGGCAAAGCCATCAAGCCGGAGGATCCGGCCCTGGCCGCCAAGACCAGGTCCACCTCGCAGATGAGTTACGACAACCGGGTAAGCAATTTCAAGGAACTGACGGCCCTGCTGGCCGCCATTCCGGCCTACAAGCCCAACGAGGCGGATTTAAAGGTTGCCGCCCTTAACGCCTATCTTGATAAACTTCCGGGTTTGGGCGCAACGGTCAACAAGACGGCGTTGGCCCTTACCACGGCCCGCGCCAATCGCGATCAACTGCTGTACGCCAAAGGCACCGGGGCTTTGGCCATCAGCCTTAAGGTTAAGAAATACGTCAAAAGCATGTCCGGGGCTGCCACACCCGCCTATAAAAAGCTTTCTAAGCTTGTGTTTTATGCCAGATAAGCCTTGCTAAAGCTTAATTAACTTTCGTTAGTGCTTAAACAGCCTCCGTTGGAGTTTAAACAAGCTTCGTTGGTGTTTGAACAGCCTCCGTTGGGGTTTAAATAGGCTCCGTTATTTCTTAAACTTTCTTCGTTATTGTTTAAATAGGCTCCGTTAGAGTTTAAACAGCATCCCTGTGAGTTTAAATAGCCTTAGTAAAATGCCGAGTAAGTTGCAGTAAAAAAGCAAGAGCATCGGGGTTGGCGGGTAAGGTATGGTGCATACCCCAAAAGACTATCGCTGGATTTCAACAAGGCCGCCGCTGCGGCCTGATGGAGATATCGCTGATAAAAAAAGAATAAAAAATCATTTTGACATATAACGAACGAGGCATACATGGACCTAACCACCAAGAAATACCAAAGCATTTCCTACATCTCCGGGCCGCTGCTGTTCGTGGATAACGCCAAGGGGCTTTCCTACGGCGCCATTGTGGAGATAGAACTCCCCGACGGCAGCAAGAAGGGCGGGCAGACCATCGAGGTCTCCGAGAAATACGCCGTGATCCAGGTGTTTGAGGAAACCCGAGGGCTGGACCTGGCCAAGAGCTCGGTCAGCTTAAAGGAGGACGTGGCTCGCATCCCGGTGTCGCGCGACATGATCGGCCGCCGTTTCAACGGCCTGGGCGAGCCGATCGACGGCCTGCCGCCCATCATCCCCGAGAAACGGCTGGAGATCATCGGACAGCCTATGAACCCCACCTCCCGGGCCAAGCCCGAGGAGTTCATCCAGACCGGCATCTCCACCATCGACGGGTTTGCCACCCTGGTGCGGGGGCAGAAACTGCCCATCTTCTCCGGGGCCGGACTGCCGGCCAACGAGATCGCCGCCCAGATCGTCAAACAGGCCCGGGTGCTGGGCGAGAAGGAGGAGTTCGCGGTGGTCTTCGCCGCCATGGGCATTACCTCGCGCGAAGCCACTTTTTTCATCACCGAGTTCGAGAAATCCGGCGCCCTGTCCAAGACCGTGGTCTTCATGAACAAGGCCGACGATCCCACCATCGAGCGAATCCTGACCCCGCGCTGCGCCCTGACCTGCGCCGAGCACCTGGCCTACGATCATGGCATGCAGGTGCTGGTGATCCTGACCGACATGACCAACTACTGCGAGGCCCTGCGCGAAGTGGGCACCGCCAGGGAGGAGATCCCCGGACGGCGCGGCTACCCCGGCTACATGTACACCGACCTGGCCCAGATATATGAAAGGGCTGGGCGCATCCACGGCCGCAAGGGCTCCATCACCCAGATCCCGATCCTGACCATGCCGGACGACGACATCACCCACCCCATAGCCGATCTGACCGGATACATCACCGAGGGCCAGTTGGTGTTGTCCCGGCAGCTGCACCGCATCGGTTGCTATCCGCCGATAGACCCGCTGCCCTCGCTGTCCCGGCTGATGAACAACGGCATCGGGGGCAAGGACCACCGGGAATGGTCCAACCAGCTTTATTCGGCCTATGCCACCGGGCGCGACCTGCGCAAATTAGTGGCCATCATCGGCGAAGAGGCCCTGACCGAGGTGGACCGGAAATATCTGAAATTCGCCGAGCTGTTTGAAAAGGAGATGATCAACCAGGGCCAGGCCGACCGGAGTATAGAGGAGACCATGAACATCGGATGGAAACTGTTGTCAATCTTGCCGGTCAAGGAGCTGAAGCGGATCAGCAAGGATCACATCAGTAAATATTATCACGGCGAGCTTATGGAGCAGATGCACGGGAAAACGGGGATATAACTTTGAACCGTTGGAATCGTTTGAACAGTTCAAACAGTTTGAAACGTTTCAAACAACCTATAAAAGGAGCAATCGATCATGAATACTACAATGCGGACATTGTCATGGGTTCTGGTTCTGTCGGCGGCCCTGGCGTTTGCCGAAACCATCGACGTTACCATCAAGGGGCTGGATGACGGAAAGAAGACCACCCGCCAGCAGGATCTGAAAGAAGCGACCCTGGATGCCAAGCGCCAGGCCATCGAGCAGGCCGGGGTAACGGTGGAGTCCAAGTCCACGGTCAAAAACTCGGTGCTGCAGGAAGACTTTATCGAGACCCAGGCCAAGGCAGTTCTGCTGCCGGGTTTTCAGATCATGGACATCGGCTACACCCAGGACGGCACTTATCAGGTGGTACTCACCGGCCAGGTCCAGGTCCAGCCCAAACCGGTATCTGTCGAAGGCGACAGCGGAGCCCTGCTGCTGTTGATGGATATCTACAGCGTTCCCATAACTTTTCAAATAGATAACAAACCGCTGGACGCCGGCCGGTTCACGGCGCTGGTACCGCTTAGGGACAGTTCCAGTCTGACTGCCTTTCCCAGCATCCGCGAAGTTAAAAAGAACTACAACAATCTGCCGCATTACTTTGCTTACTTGTTAAAACTTCCGGCCGGAAAACATAGCATCAGGGTCACCGCCAACATCATCAACGGAAGCGGCCCGGACAAGAACGGCAATACCGTGGAAGCTGAGGTCTCGCCCGGAAAGTCTTTGATCTACGAATACCGGGCTGACCCGGAATACAGTTTTGCCGCGGCCGACAGCGGATTCTTGTTTAAAAAGCTGGAAGCCAACAAGAAACCGGCTGCTACCACCGGAGCTTACGGGCGTGAGCTGCGGCAGGATGTGACAAATAAATATGAAACGTTCACCGGTTTTAAATTTTAGCATCAATAAGGGTCGTGATTCCATTTTAAGAAACCTTGGCGATCTTGGCGTCACTTCGATTAAACTCAGTGCATCGCTTAGCGGCAAAAAATTCTATCAACCGTTTCTTCGAATAACAAATAACCAATAGATGGAAAACGTATCACCTACTCGAATGAACCTGCTGGGCCGCAAGGCCCAGGTGTCCCTGGCCAAACAGGGGGTGGACCTGCTTAAAAAGAAGCGGGATGCCCTGGTGACCGACTTCTTCGTGGTGGTCAAGAATTCCCTGGCCTCACGGGAGCAGCTTAATCAGACCTCCCAGCAGGCGGTGGAACTGTTGAACCTGGCGGTGGCCTTTGAAGGCCGCCAGCCTTTGGAGTCATCGGCCCTGCCGGGCCGCCGCGACATCCGGCTCAATGTCTCGGAAAAGAACGTCTGGGGCATCAAGATCCCCGAGGTCTCGGCCGGCAGCGTGGTGCGCGACCAGTTCTCCCGGGGATACAGCCCCACCGCCGCCACCTACCGTTCAATCAAGACCACCGACAGTTTTGAACAGATAATAGATCTTTTGATAGTGGTGGCCGGCAGTGAGACCAGGCTTAAGCGGCTGGGCTCCGAGATCAAGAAGACCACCCGCAGGGTCAACGCCCTGGAACAGGTGGTGATCCCCAGGATATACCGGGAGATGGGCTACATCAAGGGTGTGCTGGAGCAAAGGGAGCGGGAGGACATCTTTCGGCTCAAGATGATCAAGAAAAAAGGCGAAGGATGAGACTTCGCCTTAAACTTTATCCGGCTTCATTTCTTCTGGCGCTGGCCTGCTGCGGTTGTTTTTCGGTGGAGTTTCAGACTGCGGTCAACCGCAGGGGCGGAGGAACCAGAACTGTTGAGATCGTGATGGCTCCCATGATGGCCGGGCTTTATAAAAAAACTGACGGCACGGGAAAACTTTTCAATATCCCGGGCCAGGGTCTGCAGGCAAAATCGGAAGTGAAGTTGACCGGCTCCGCCAAAACCGAATTGGATGACGGCAGTTTAAAGTTGTCCTGGAATTACCGGGCGGACAGGGTGGAGCTTTTCTCGGACGGTGACGATTCGGTAAAATTTAAAATCACCAAATCAGGTCTATGGGTTTATTACGAATACCTGGAAATAATCTCTGCCTCAAAACCTGAACCGGCAGCCCCGGCAGCCGGGCAAGATATTTACTGGATCAGGCATAAGCTTGTGATGCCCGGACAAATTGTCGGACATAATTCCGACTCCATCACACCCGGCGGCCTGGTCTGGAACCGTTCCTTGGGGCAGGTTACAGCCGCGGGGCTGACCATGGAAGCCCGCAGCCGGGAATTAAATCCTCTTTATTTGTTGCTGGCTGGAATTTCCCTGTTGGCGGCGGGCGGCAGCCTCTGCTGGCATAGGCGGAAGTCACTCCAAAAATCACAATAAAAATTGATCTCCGGTCAATTTTATATTACACCTAATCAGAATGAGACAAACAAGAATAATTATCCTGTTGCTCGGCTTGAATGCTTCGATCCTCTGGGCCATGGGAGCAAGATCATCTGGGCTTGGTCAGAGTTTTGGCCTCAGCCAGGGTGCGGTCAGGTTTTATTATCAGGTGACCCAGTTCCAGGCCCCGGATGGGATCCGGGCCGAAATATCATATTCCCTGCCTTACGATCAGGTACAATTCGTGGCCCAGGGCCGGCAATTCAAAGCGGCCTATAGTTTTTCGGTGATCGTGATGGATGCCAAAGGCGGCCAAGTAGCCGGCGATTCCTGGGAAAGGTCACTGTCGGTGGAAAAATATCAGGAACTGCAAAAGGGGAATTATCTGGCCTGTGATACTTTCAGCCTGAAGGTTCTTCCAGGGAAATATAAATTCCTTATAATCTGCACCGACAACAACTCTGAACGAAGGGGAGCGTCTGAGATAAAACTGGAGATCAAAAGTTTTCAACCAGGCAGCCTGTACTTAAGCGGCCTGCGGTTTCAAAAAATGCAGGATGAAAAATTGATCCCGTGGCCTAAAAGACAATACGGGGACGGCAACGGCGATATCAACCTATACTATCGGATTTATTCAAACCAGCCGGAATCTATAAAGGCCGGCTATAGCCTGCTGCGTTTTGGCTCCACCGTCAATTCCTGGGTTCAAAACGAAACCCTGGCTGCGGCGGGCAACGAACTGGCTGTGACAAAAACCATCCGGGCCGACAGCCTTTTAACCGGCAGTTATGTTCTGATACTTGAAGTTCAACAGGCCGGGCAGGAAGCGGCGGCCAGAGAATCACTTTTTGTCCGTAATTCAAAATTCATTACCGCCAAAGATTATCGGGAGCAGATCGACCAACTGGAATATATTTCCAAGGGCCGGGAGATGGATTCCCTGCGGCAGGCGCCACCGGCCTTAAGGGAAACCTTGCTGCTGCGTTTTTGGCAGTTGAGGGATCCTGATACTACCACACTGGTCAATGAATTTCGCGATGAATACTACGATCGCGTGAATTATGCCAACGAGCACTTTGGCTCGGTATTCAAGCCCGGATGGAAAAGCGATATGGGCATGGTCTATATTATTTTCGGGCTGGCCGATGAGATCGAAAGGCATCCTTTTGAGCTGGAATATCCGGCCTATGAAATATGGTACTACTACTCAGACGGACGCCGGTATGTATTCATGGATCGCAAGGGCATAGGCGACTACGAATTGATTTATCCAAAAAGGGAGAGAGTGCGATGAACAATCAGTTTAAAAAACAACTGGTTCCGACGATGGCCCTGGCAATGCTTTTGGCAGTGTTTTCCCTGGCCCAGGGCTGGCCGCTTTTCTCCGACGGCACCATAAAGTTCTGGGTGGACGGGACTGCCTTTGCCGGAGACGGCGGGCGAACCTGGCAGGAGATTTACTGGAGCCTGCCGGTTAAAGATTTCGTGATTAAACAAAATGCCGGACAAAGAACAATCAGCTATAAGACAGTGATCCAACTTCGGGATTTCAGTGGCAAGCTTTTTCTCAATGAGGATTGGATTTCCAATCTTAATGTGCCAACGGTTCAGGAAATCGAGCGCCGGGATCTGGCAATTCAAGACCTGATTGTGGCGAATAATTTGAATCCCGGGGATTATTCTCTTAAATTTATGGTCAGTGACCTGAACGGAGGGAACATTGGAACCCTGGACCGGGAGATCAACGTCCCTTTTTTAAACCCGGGGAATCCATCCATCAGCCAAATCCAGGTGGCTTCGGACATTTATCTGGATTCCGCAAAAACCAGGTTCACCAAGGGTAAACTTCAGATCAAACCGCATCCTTCCCGGGAATTCGGCGAAGCCTACGGGAATTTGTATTATTACTTTGAAGTATACCGCCCGGTTTTAGATACTATTGGCAAAGGCAGATTCGTCCAAATCTCCTTGAACTCCACTTCCCAGCCGGTGATCAATAATATCGCCAATAACGACATTACTGAACGGAACGGACAGATAATTCAGACCGGTGGCGTTAATCTTGACAGCTTTCCCGACGGTTTGTATATCCTGAAAGCCCGACTAAAGGACGGAGCCGGAAAATTACTGGCCTATTCCCAGGCCGGAATTAAAATCAACCGAAAATCCCTGACAGAGATAACCGGGGTCGGGGATAAATTAGAGGAGGAAATACAGGCACTGCTGAAGGAAGGCGGAGAATATTTTTACGAAATAGGCTATATAGCTGCCTCCCGGGAGGTCGAACAACTGAAGAAGCTGGATGAAAGCGGAAAGAAAGAATTTTTGCGGAGGTTTTGGAACTCCCGCGACGCTGATCCGGCCACCCCCGAGAATGAAGCTCTGCTGGAGCACGCCCGGCGTTATAAATCCGCCGATATAAAGTTCGGAGAGAAAAATCGCGGGGGGATGAAGGGAAGCCTGACCGACCGGGGTCGGCTTTATATCAAATACGGCATACCTAACGAGGTTGAAAGCAAGACCATGCAGGGACAATTCCGCCCGGTTGAGATCTGGCGCTATTACAACGGGAATAAATTCGTTTTTGTCGACAAATCAAGTTTTGGCAGGTTCCAATTGATGTATTCAAAGTCCAAGGATGAGCGAACCGATCCCACCTGGGGTAAATATATTAGTCCCGATGTGATCCAAAATGAAGATCTAAAATAACTGGCAGCCCCGGTATTTTGTAAAAAGCTCCCATATCCGGGGGCTTTTTTCACGAGGGCTTTTCACGAAGGCTTTTTTCATTGACTTCTCTATCCAAATTGGCTAAAATACAGGATTATAACCTTATAGAAGTTGATATGATGCAAAAAGTTATTGTCGGGCAAAGACCTTTATCGCTTGAGATTATTGGGACAGTTGCGTCACTGAAAACGCGGCTGTCATTATCGGCGACAGCGCTGGCAAGATTGGCAGCCGGCCGCCGGGTGGTGGAACGGATCGTCAGGGAAAACCGGATGGTCTACGGCATTACCACCGGCTTCGGCAAATTTGCCGAAGTCCGGATTTCGCTGGACGAAATTGACCGGCTGCAGGAAAATCTGATAAAAAGCCATGCTACCGGGGTGGGGCAGTTGTTCCAGCCCCATCAAGAGTCAAGGCTATCATGCTTTTGCAGGCCAACCAGCTCTGCCAGGGGGCTTCGGGGGTCGGACCGCTGGTGGTCCGGCAGTTGCTGGGGCTTTTGAACAAGGACATCATACCGCTGGTCCCGCAGCAAGGTTCGGTGGGGCGTCGGGCGATCTGTCGCCCCTGGCCCATATCGGTCTGGTGATGATAGGGCGGGGCCAGGCTTTTTATAAGGGGAAAATGGTCAATGGCGCCGAGGCCTTAAAAAGAGCCGGGATGAAACCTTTGACACTTAAAGCTAAGGAGGGTCTGGCAATCACCAACGGGACAGAAGCGATGACGGCGGTAGGAATACTGAACCTGCTGGAGGCCGAGAGATTGTGCAAGCTGGCCGACATCGCCGGGGCCATGTCCCTGGAGGCCCTGCGCGGTACCGATATGGTCTTTGATGCCCGGATCCAGGCCCTGCGGCCGCATAACGGGCAGATGGACTCAGCTGAAAATCTAAGAAGGCTTTTGGCAGGAAGTGAAATCCGCAAATCCCATAAGGATTGCTTGAAAGTTCAGGATGCCTATTTGCTTCGTTGTATGTCGCAGGTCCACGGGGCCTCCAAAGGGGCTTTACAGCATATCAGGCAGGTTTTGGAAACAGAACTTAATTCTGTAACGGATAATCCGTTAGTAATTGTAAAAAACGGTCAGGTGCTTTCGGGCGGAAACTTCTATGGCCAGCCGGTGGCCCTGGCCATGAACTATTTGGGGATTGCAACGGCCGAGCTGGCCAATATCTCAGAGCGGCGCATCTCCCGGCTGCTGGATGTGTCCCTCTCGGGACTTCCGGGTTTCCTGACCAGGCAGGGAGGCCTTAATTCGGGATTGATGATAGTACAGAATACCGCCGCTTCGCTGGTCTCCGAGAACAAGGTGTTGGCTCATCCCTCTTCGGTGGATTCAATTCCCACCTCGGCCAATCAGGAGGACCATGTTTCCATGGGCGTCTTCGGGGCCCGCAAGGCCGGACAGATCTGCGACAACGTCCGCTATGTGCTGGCCTGCGAACTGCTATGCGCCTCCCAGGGATTGGAGTTTCATAAACCGTTAAAACCAGGCAAAGGTGTGAATGCGGCCCATCAGGCCATCCGGGCCAGGGTGAAATCATTTAAATATGATCGGGAATTTTATCGGGATATTGAGGCTATCAACGATATGATTCTGGACTGCTCGATATTGGATGCAGTGGAGAAAACTATGGGAAAAATGAAATAGTTGCTTTCCATGAAAAAACTTATTTTTACATTGTCAATTATGGTCATTACGGCATTGCCCGCCAGAACTGAGCCTGCCCCGGAATTTACCCTGCCGGATGCAAGCGGCCAGGCCTTTGCTCTAAGCCGGCAGAAGGGCAAGATTGTGTTGCTTTCGTTTTGGGCCGGCTATTGCAAACCGTGCCTAGCCGAGATGCCCATGCTGGAAAATCTCAGGAAAACCTACGGCGACAGCGGGCTGATGGTAGCCGGCATCTGCATAGATACCAAGCGCAGCCAGGCCAAAGCCAGAGAAATAGCCGTTAAGCAGCGGGTCAGCTATCCGATATTATACGATTTGGGCCAGAAGGCGATGATGCTTTATAAGGTCGGCCCGTTGCCTTCAACATTTTTGATAGACAAAAGAGGGAATATCCGTTATCATTTTGAGGGGTTTACCGAAAAAACCAAAGCGGAGCTGGCCCAAAAAATAAAACTGTTGCTGGCCGAGCTTAAAGCCCCGCCGGTCGTCTATTTTACCGGAATAGAATGCAAGGGCAAAGCGGCCGGGCTTAAAGGGCAGGCCGACAGCGTAGCGCTGGCAAGCATTCCCGAAAAGTATAAAAAACTTACCTTTGATAACGGCTCGCCGGCCGAGGCCGATTACGCTTAAAGGGCAGGCCGACAGCGTAGCGCTGGCAAGCATTCCCGAAAAGTATAAAAAACTTACCTTTGATAACGGCTCGCCGGCCGAGGCCGATTACTGTCTTACCGGCAGCCTGGTGCAGATGGGGCAGATGATAGGCCTGGACCTGGAAATAAAAAATGATCTCAAAGACGAAAAACCGTTGGCTCGGGCCGCAGCCGCCGGAGCGGCCAGCGAGGCCCTGGATAAAATCAAGGCCTTGACGGACGAATTGTTTTTGAACATAAAATAGGGATGGGTTTCGGGAAAAGAAAACTAACTCAACCCGCCCGCCCGGGCGGGATGGGTTCGGGGAAAAAACTCAACCTGCTTCGCTTCCCCTTCTCTTTGGTTCGACCATGCACTTCGGCATACTCAGTGTGTCACTCACCACAGGGCCAAGAGAAGGGGACAGGGGATGAGTTGGATAAAATATTTATAAAAACCAGAGGAGAATTGACTATGAGAAAGTTTGCCATATTTGCCGTCCTGGCAGCCCTTGTTTATACGGCTGCGGCCCGGGGACAGAAAGTGGGCGTTGCCGTTCTGGACCTGGAGCCCCAGGGCGTGGCCGTTTCCACCGCGGCGGTGATCTCGGAGTTCGTGCGGGGCGAGTTCCGCAACTCGGAAAGAATAGACCTGATTGAAAAGAATAAAATGGAGGCCCTGCTCAAACAAAAGGCGTTTGAGCAGACCGGCTGCACCGAGAGCAAATGCGCGGCCGAGGCCGGAACCATTTTAAACGTTGACAAGATGATTATCGGCACACTGGGCAAACTGGGCCAGAAGTTCGTGCTGACCCTAAGAGTGGTTGACGTTAAGACCGCCCGGATTGAATACCAGGATCGCGAGGAAAAAATTGTAGCCGAGGAGGATTTGAACAATCTGGTTCCTCCGCTGGTAGCCAGAATACTGCCCAAGATAAAGCTTACCGGCCTGGGCCAGGCTTTGTCACAGGAACAGTCGCCGGCCGCCGAAACCGGAGGCCTTAAGGTTTACTCCGCTCCGGCCGGCGCCAATATATTTGTGGACGGAACTGATTGGGGACAAACCCCAAGACTTGTAAGCCCGCTGGAGGCGGGCGAACGTTCGGTGCTTTTGACTTTGGACGGCTACCGAAACGCGGAAAGGCAGGTGAAAGTTGCCAGGGGCATCACCGCCAGCATGAATGTGACGCTGGAAAAAGTCTACGGCTCCATAAAAGTTACCAGTTCGCCGCCCGGGGCCGGCGTTTACATGGATAAGGTTTCAAAAGGTTTAACAGGTTCAACAGGTTTGACGGTAGCGGGGTTAAGCATTAGAACATACCGGCTAAAGGTCGCCAAAACCGGTTACGAAAATTACGAGGTTGAAGTTACAACGGCACCGGATGAAGTAACCGAAGTAAACGCGGTTTTAAATCCCAAGCCCGGCTCCATTGTAATAACCAGCACGCCAAGCGGGGCCAATGTTATGGTTGACGGAACGCCAAGGGGCAACACCCCCTGCTCGGTAACGGGCCTGGAGCCGGGGTCGTATTCCGTTAAAGTTGAAAAGACCGGCTACCAGGACGGGGAAATAAGCGTAAACATTGGAGCCGGGCAGAGCGTGGCGAAGTCCATAGTTCTTAAGAAAACCCCAACCTCTCCCTCTTATCCCTCCCCTCGAGGGGAGGGAAGGGTGGGGTTAACCCCTCTGGGCGGCGGGGAAAGTAGGAACGAGAAGGACGGCTCGGTCCTCATAGAGATCCCCGCGGGCAATTTTACCATGGGCAGCAATGATTACGATGACGAAAAACCAATACACACGGTTCACCTTGACAAATACTACA
>JACQXR010000057.1 GCA_016208585.1 candidate division TA06 bacterium
AGAATAGCCAAAGACAGAAAACACCTGGCGCTCAACTCATATGAGTTTGCGGCCCGCAGTATGGATGAAATAGGCCGCATGCTGGGCGGCTGGATAAAACAACAAAAAACAATGACCGGAAAATAAGGTCGCAACCGGCGGTAAAACCGCCGATAACGATAGGCGGCGGACTGAAAAAGGCGACAAGCGTGTGTTGCGCGGCGGCTCGTGGTACGACCTTACTGGCAACTGCCGCACTGACAATCGGGACATCCTCAACCCGTTCTTCCGCAACTACTACGTCAACTACTACGTCATCATCGGCTTTCGTGTTTCTCAGTAATCTCAACGTTTTCTGTGTTCTTTGGTTCTGTATTCTGTGTGTTCCCGCTACAGCAGGGCTTCGACCAGGCTCAGCCTGGCAGCTTAGTGCTGGCCTCTGGCTGGAGAACTTTAAAACTCAACCCCTTTCTCCCCTTCTCTTGAAAAATAAATAAGAGAAGGGGTTGGGGGATGAGTTCGGAGATAACTGAGCAACCCAACCCCGCTTCCCTCCTGCGGCGGGCAGGCGCTTCCTGACCGCCCCAAAGGGGCGATGGGTCGCAGCCTGCGGCTTCAGACGCAGGCTGATATCTCCGCGCTTTCAGCGCGTTGGCGTTAAAGCCCGGCGGCGGCTGGTAGTCAGCAATGATGAACGCTGCCGCTGGCATTTATCTTTTCTGTAAGGCCAATAACAAAGCCCCCCGCCAATGGCTGGGGGCTTCTTGCTTTGCAAGGTTCACTATAAAACAATATCAGTAAAATCTGCGTGAATCAGCGTCCAAAATATTGCCTTTGGGTTTAATCTCAGGCCCGGGGCAGATACTTGAACGACACCAGCCGGGAATGTCCGGAAAGATGATGATTGATGAATTCGGCCAGGAGACGGATCAGAAACAAAGAATCCTCGGGATCCAGCGGCGGCAGATAGTCGTGCTGCTGCCAGAAATCAAGTCCCTTCAGCACCGGACTGGTCAGGGCCACTGATTCGCCGTGTTTCTTGCCGCAACCGGGGCAAAGCAGTCCTCCCAGTGAAAGCGAGAATAAAAACAACTCATCGCAAACCAACTTTTTACAGTCTAAACAGCGGTTCAACACCGGATGGTATCCCAGGTTCTTGATGGAGGCCAGGCAGAACTCGGCCAGCGGGCGTTGGGGACTGGGGCTGTGCTCCAGCGCCTTGAGCAGCACGCTGAGATTGTTGAAAAGGGCCAGGTTCGGCGACTCCAGGTCGGTGGCCCGGTAGGCCACTTCCAGAGCAGGCGCCAGGAAGTTCAGCGTATCCGTGACCTTAAGGCCCTGGCCGGGGTAGAAAACTACGGAGGCTTCGGAGGCGGTATGAAGTTCGGATCGGAGGCTGCGGTAAAAAACCACCTGGGACAATGTTCCGGGGTCGAAAGCCGCCCCGAACTTGCTTTTGGAGCGGCGGACGCCCTTGGCCATGAATTTCATCCGGCCGAAGTTCCGGGTAAAGGCATGAACTATCCGGCTGGACTCGGACCAGTTCTGGGTCTTAAGGATTATGGCTTCGGTGCGTTGGATCATCGGGGTTCACTATTCACTCTGTGGCGGCGGTTTGGACGGAGCCGTCCTGAAGGCCGGGTTTGGAGGGCAGCTTCAACAGCCGCCTGGCCCTCACCGCCATGATCCTCCGCTGGCGCACCGCCTCCACCGTGAATTCCCAGGCCGGCTGGGACTGCGGCCATTTGAGCTTTTCCCCGGAGGACGGCACCTTGCCGGCGATGTCGTAAATGAAACCGCCCAGGGTCTCAAAACCCTCGGTGGGAAAATCAGATCCCAGCGCTTCGTTCAATTGTTCGATGTCTATCCGGGCGTCGATCCGGTAGGTTCTCTCGTCTATCTTGCGGAACAGCGGCTCCTCGGTATCAAACTCGTCCCGGACCTCGCCCACTATTTCTTCCAGCACATCCTCCAAAGTCACCATGCCGGCGGTGCCGCCGTATTCGTCCACCACGATGGCTAGGTGGGTCTTCCAGGACTGGAATTCCTGCAGCAGGCCGTCTAATTTTTTGGACTCGGGAACAAAATGGGCGGGGCGGGCCAGTTCGTCCACCGGCTGGTTCTTGACTCCCGAGCGCAAAGCCTTGTTGATGTCGGTGGCGTAGGCGATGCCCACGATGTTATCTATGGTCTGGCGGTAGACCGGAATCCGGGTGTGCCCGGCCTTCTCCATCAGTTTGACCGCCTTGAAAATGGGAAGTCCGAATGGGGCCGCCACCATATCTATCCGGGGCACCATGATCTCCCGGGCGGTTTTGTCTCCCAGTTCAAAGATCCCGTGGATCATCTCGGTCTCGGAGCGGTCCAGCACGCCTTGTTCGTGGCCGGCTGAAAGTAGGGCCTTAATCTCGTCCTCGGTGATCTTGGAGGAAAGCTGGGCCTTCTTGATGCCGAAAATAGAGAGGGTCAGGTCGGTGGCGCGGGTTAAAAGCCAGATGGCCGGGCGGGCCGCAACCGCCATGAATTCCAGGGGCCTGGCGACCAGCAGGGTTATGAACTGGGAATGCTTGAGGGCGATGTTCTTGGGGGTAAGCTCTCCCAGGATGATGGTGAAGAATGAGACCACTGCGGTGACCAGGGCCAGGGCGATGGGGTGACTGTTCTGGGAGATGATCCCCAGTGGAATATCCTCCAGGGTCTGGGAAACCAACTTGTAGCTGGAAACGGCGGCCACGGCCGAAGCCAGGAATCCCAGGAAGGTAACGCCCATCTGAATGGTGGCAAACAGCCGGGAGGGGTCCTCCAGCAGCCGTAAAGCCGACTTGGCCCTTTGGTCCCCGCGGTGGGACAGTTCCTTAAGACTGCTTTTGCGCACCGTGATCAAGGCGATCTCGGACGCGGATAAAAGTCCGTTGAAAAATATCAGTGCCGCGATCAGCAGCAGTTCACTCCAAATAGAAATTTCCAAGATTTAAAAATCTCCCTTTTGTTTCAAGCTGTCAGATTAGTGCCCGTAAAGATAGAACTCTTCCCGTCGCTGCATTTTGCGGGCCGGGCCGAGCCGGCTATGGTCGTAACCCAGAAGATGCAACACCCCGTGGACGGTCAGCCTTCTGATCTCCTCTTCGACCGTGGCGCGGTATTCTTTAGCCTGGCGCCTGGCCCGGGGCAGAGAAATATATACGTCCCCCAGATTGGGCCGGGTCCAACAGGCTTTAGGCCCTTCCAGCAGGGCGAAGGAGATGACGTCGGTCGCCCTGTCCTGGCCCCGGTAGCGGCGGTTGAGCCTCCGCAGGTGGGCGCTGTCGGTGAAGATCACGGTCAGGTCACAGCCCGGACGGGATTCTTCCTTCAATATCCTTTTGACCAGGGCCTTTAAGGCTGAAGGTTTGAAGTCCCGGACGGGAACAAGGAATTCGAAACAAACGGACATATAAGGCTTGCAATTATATTGCTAACGAGGTTTTTCTTCCAGCAGGGTGGTCTGGGGATATTCGATCCGGGGATGGAAGACCGCGGTCAGCACCGGCATGAAGGCCTCCCCGGTCAGGTTCAGCTCGTGCAGGGTCAGGTTGGACTCGTCCAGCTCCAGCTGGTTGGCCTTCTCGGCGATGATGGCCCGGACCACCTTGCGCACCCTTTTGGCGCTGTGGTCCTTCAGCGATCTGACGGTGGCCTCCACCACGTCGGCCAGCATCACCAGCCCGACCTCCTTGGACTGAGGCCGAGGTCCGGGATAGCGGAAGTCGGATTCCAGCACCCCGCCTTCGCTGGTCTGGAGCGCCTTGAGGTAAAAATATTTGGAGAGAGTGGTGCCGTGGTGCTGGGCGATGGCGTCCACTATCAGTTGGGGCATCCGTCTCTGTTTTGCCAGCTCCACTCCGTCTTTGACGTGGGAGACCAGCACCAGGTGGCTCATCTTGGGGGCCAGTCCGTCGTGGCGGTTGATTCCGGTGTTTTGGTTCTCGATGAAGTAATCCGGCTTGGTCAGCTTGCCGACGTCGTGGTAATAGCCCATGATCCGGGACTGCAGGCTGTTGGCCCCGATGGCCAGGGCGGCGGCCTCGGCCAGGTTCCCCACCAGCAGGCTGTGCTGGAATGTTCCCGGGGCCTCCAGCGAAAGACGCTTCAACAAGGGCCGGTCGGGATCGGCCAGTTCCAGCAGGCTGTAGTCGGTGGTGACCCGGAAGATGGCCTCCAACAGCGGCAGCAGCACCAGGGCCAGCGCCACCGAAAGGGCGGCGTTCAGCGGCCCCAGCGCCAAGGACTGCTTGATCTGCTCGGCCGGCGCCTGCCTTAAGTATTCCACCGCGGCGATGGCCAGAATGTTTATCAGGCTGATGGCCAGAAAACTTTTGACGATGAACTTGAGCCGGCCCCTTAAATCTCTGGCCGCGAAGGCCGCCACCGCGCCCGAGGCCAGCATCACTACGGTCAGGGGAAAGTTGAAACCGGTAACCACCCCCAGAAGCAGGCTTCCGGTAATGGCCACCACCGCCCCCAAAGTGACATCGAAAATCAGGCTGATGATCATGGGGCCCACCGCCGCCGGAATCAGATAAGGAGAGAGGCGCTGTTCTCCCAGCACCGCCCATCCGCCCAGCATGGTCAGCAATACCACCGAGGCCAAAAGCAGCAGATGGGAATCATGGTTGAAGATCTCGGGGCGGAAACGGTGGAGGTAGATGATCAGGATCCCCAAGAAGAATCCCAGGGCCAGCAGCCGGGAGAGCAGGGTTAAAAGATATCGCCAACCGCCCCGCCGGGAAGACAAGGCGATCTCATCCAGGCGCATCTTGAGGGAATAGAGTTTTTGGGCCGCCGGAGCGTCGATATTTTGATAGGCCGCCGCCAATCGTTCTCCCTTTATCACCTGTCCCACGGCCAGGGACACGTTGCTGCGGGCCAGCAGACGGGCGTTGTTTACTTCCTCCAGGTCAAGGTTGAGGTTAGGCACCAGTATTCCGGAGGCCGCCTCGGCGGCGGCCTGGGCCAAAGGGGCTGATTTGGGAAAGGCCTGTTCGCTTTTGATCTTCATCAAAAGGGGCAGGGACTGGGCAGTGGCCAGGTCCTGCACCCGGGTCCGTACCAGCTGGTCCTGCTGCCGGATGATGATCTGATCCCCCAGTTCCAGCGACTGTTGGTCGGTCAGGGGTAGGATGCCTTCGGTTACCGTCTGGCGGCAGATGGAGCGGAACCCCTGCTGGAAGGGATAAAGCTCGGGCAGGGACAACAGCAGATTTACGGTAGCCGGGGAAAGGTTCAGTCTCCAGCTCTCCAACTTTTTCTTTTTGACCGCCAGGTATTCATCCTCCTCCCGGAGGTCGGAAAGCCTTACCAGAAAGCGGTCGATGTCGCCCAATATCTTATTATCCACTTCGGGGCTGCGGTAGGCGATGGCCAAGACGTTAAGCTCGGCGCTGTCCTGCTGGGCCGCTAGTTCGCCGGGGTACTTCAGCACCGGGAAGTCAAAGGGGGCCACTATGTCGTGATTGCTGATGTCGCCTTCTTTCAGCTCCAGTTCGTCGTGCCGGGCCGGGGAGAACAAGTTGGCTACGATCAGCAGCAGGCCAAAGGCGATGGCGGCCCGTTTAAGCCAGAAGATCTGCCTTTTGCGGGCCGGGGCGTCCAAAGGCCAGAAGGCCTTGAAGAATTTGAGCAGTTTGTTTTTAACTTCTAATTTCATAATAAGAACGAAAATTTTTTAGTCTAAAGATTTCAGAGAACTCCGGCTATTTTAGAGCTTATCCGTAAATAGCCTTATAATGCGAAAAGATACGTAAAATCGCCCGCCTTCAGGCCATAATATTTAATTACGGATAAGTTCTTAGTACCGAAGCGGTTTATTTTCCGGTCTGGCACATCGTCTTTCCACCAAACACCAGTAAATGATCGCCAAGGCGCCAAAGACAGTGTAGATGATCGTGAATACCCACAGAGGCGCATCGTAGTAGATCAACCGCCCCACCCAGTCCCGGATGAATGAGCTCCTGTATGCTTCTTGTCCCGCCGCCGCTCGGTATCTGTTTTCCAGGAGCGTCAGAGGGCACCATTGGCCGGCCCATGCCTGGACAACCACGTATAGAACGCATGCAATATGAACCTTCATCATCACACGATTGGTTGCCCATCTCCATTTCCGGTGATATCCGATCATGATCATGCCCTGTCCCCCAAGCACGAATGCGATGAATGCGAAGTGGATCAGCATTACGATGTCGGCGATCATCATGGTGGTTTTTGATTTGATTAGACACTTAAGAATTCGAATGGGCCGCCGTTAATCGGAAGGTCCGGTCTTTTCGTCCTGATTCTGGCCGCGGCTTTCGGCCTGGCTGTTGCTCTGGTAAGCTTGGATGATGCGCTGTACCAGGTGGTGCCGGACCACATCGCGTTCCGAAAGGTTGATGAATTTTATTCCCTCCACCCGGGAAAGCACCTCCTGGATGTGCACCAGTCCGGAGCCGTCGTTCCGGGCCAGGTCTATCTGGGTAACGTCGCCGGTGACCACGGCCTTGGAGTTGAAGCCCAGCCGGGTCAAAAACATCTTCATCTGGGTGCGGGTGGCGTTCTGGGCCTCGTCCAGGATCACGAAGGAGCTGTTGAGGGTCCGGCCCCGCATGTAGGCCAGGGGCACGATCTCGATGATGTCGTTGGCCAGGAAGCGGCGGACCTTTTCCGGGGACATCAGGTCGTACAGGGCGTCGTACAGCGGGCGCATGTAGGGGTCGATCTTGTCCTTGAAATCTCCGGGCAAAAACCCTAGGGATTCCCCCGCCTCCACCGCCGGGCGGCATAATATGACGCGCTCCACCTGGCGCTCGTTCAACGCCGCCACCGCCGCGGCCACCGCCAGATAGGTCTTGCCGGTGCCGGCCGGCCCGATGGCGATCACCAGGTCGCTGTTCTTGATGGCCTCCAGGTACTGGGACTGGCCGGGAGATTTGGGCCGGATCAGTTTCTTCAGGGCCAGGGAGGCCACGGCCCCCCGCTCCTCGATGTCCTTGTGCCGCTGGTGGGCCTGGCTGATGGCCAGGCCGATGTCCCGCTCCTGAAGCACCGCCCCGGATTCCACCTGGACCCTAAGATGGAGGATCAGCGAGGTGATGGCTTCCAGCTCATCGGCCGAGCCCTTGATCACCACCTCGTCGCCCCGGGCGAATATCTTGGCCTTGAAGGAATGCTGGATCACCTTTAAGTTGGAATCCTGCGGCCCCAATAGATTCACCGGGTCAATGCCGGCCAGGGAGATCCGTTCGGTTATTTCGTTGATTTCTTTGGTCATATTTTTACGGTATGTCAATGCAGTAAAAGTTGGTAAACGCCAGTAAATAATATATCACAAGCAAAAAAATAACGCAAGGGGAAATTCCAAATAAAAAAGGGTTGACAGCAGGGCATCCGGTGGTTTATGATACATAAAGAACGGAGCCTGAAATGCTGGGAAACTTACCACTGAAACACGGAAATTCAGGAAACACGGAATAGCATCAATTCAGTGATGTTCAATGATTCACTTCATAAATTCGTGCTTCCGTGGTAAAAGGTGCTTCTGCCGTTGTTTCGCAGCAGTAACCAATTTGTAAATTTACGGAAAGCCTTATGAATCCAAGCAAATACAAGATCAGCCCCCGGCGGGCCGGCCAGATCATAGGCGGCTTTGCCCGGCGCAAGGTGGTGGTGCTGGGCGACCTGATGCTGGACGAATACCTGTTCGGAACGGTCTCCCGGATCTCGCCCGAGGCCCCGGTGCCGGTGGTGGAGGTCAGCCGGGAGGAGTTCCACCTGGGCGGCGCGGCCAACGTGGCCTGGAACATAGCGGCCTTAAAGGGGCAGGCCTTTCCGGTGGGGACGGTGGGCAGCGACCGGGCCGAGAAAATGATGCGGCGGGAGTTCCAAGCCAAGAAAATATCCGAACTGGGGCTGGTGAAACAGTCCGGGCGGCCCACTACCATCAAGACCAGGATCGTGGCCAGTCACCAGCAAGTGGTGCGGGTGGACCGGGAACACCGCCAGGACATCTCGGCCTCCGCCCAGCAAAACGTGATCAAAGCCTTGGAGAAACTTGTCCCTTTAACCGACGCCATTCTGATCGAAGATTACAACAAGGGCCTGATAACTGCTCAAGTGCTCAAGGCAGCATTGGAACTGGCCTTAAAACATAAAAAAATTATCACGGTGGATCCCAAGTTCAACCATTTCCTGGATTTCAAGGGGGTCACCCTGTTCAAACCTAATATCCACGAGGCCGAACGGGCTTTGGGGGCCAAGATCTCCTCCCCCGAAGACATCATCAAAGCCGGGCAATCCCTGATAGAGAGGCTGGAGGCCCAGGCGGTGCTGATCACCGCCGGCGACCAGGGGATGTATCTTTTCACCGCCGGCAAGGGGAAAGTGTTCCGGATACCCACCGCTGCCCGCGAAGTCTATGACGTCTCCGGGGCCGGCGACACCGTGATCGCGGCGGCCACTTTGGCCCTGTGCGCCGGGGCCAGCTTTTTGGAGGCGGCGGTTATAGCTAACCATGCGGCCGGGGTGGAGGTCTCCAAGTTCGGAGTGGCGGAAGTAACGGCCGCAGAATTGAAACAAGCCTTGAGGAACTGGTGATGATCTTCGCCTTGGGAATGGGATGTTACCATCTGGCAACCTTTATGGCCCTCCTTTTGGGATGGCCATATTTGCTGGGAGTCATGACCTTTGGCCACCGCACTTTTCCCAGCTGCAATCGCTGTTGCCCGAAAAAAGCATCGTTCTTTCCACCATGACCGCCACCGGGCAAAAAAGGGCCGCCGAGCTGTTCCCCCAGGCGGACCAGATATTTTTCCTTCCCCTGGATTTCTGGTTTTCCCAAAAGCTGGCCGTCAGGAGAACATCCCCCAGCGTCCTGATCCTGACCGAGACCGAGATCTGGCCCAACCTGATCCGGCAGTGCCGGAAGCAAAATATTCCGGTGTTCCTGGTCAACGCCCGGCTTTCCGCCCGGTCCTTTAAATACTACCATGCCCTGCGCTTCCTGTTCGGGCCGCTTTTGAACACTCTTCAGCTCGTCGCCTGCCAAAGCCGGGAGGATGCCGGACGCTACCTGGCCTTGGGGGCGCGGCAGGAGATCGTGACCGTCACCGGCAACCTGAAATACGATGGGATCAAGGGCCCGGTCTCGGCAGCTGAAAAACAGGGATTGAGAAAGGATTTTGGATTAAGCGCTGGGGATCTGGCATTTACGGCTGGCAGCACGAGGGAGGGCGAGGAGGCGATGATTCTGGGGGCCTGGCAGCAGGTAATTCAAAATTCAAAATTCAAAATTCAAAATGTAAAATTAGTTATAGCGCCAAGGCATCCGGGGCGGTTCTCCGAGGTGGAAAAGCTGATAAGTTCCCAAAACCTTGAATATGTCAAAAGGAGCGATCAGAAGAATTCCCGCACCTCAGGCGGGTTCCAGGTCCTGCTGCTGGACACCATCGGCGAGCTGGTCAATGCCTATGCGGCCTCCGATCTGTCTTTCGTCGGCGGCAGCCTGGTTCCGGTGGGAGGGCACAACCCCCTGGAACCGGCGGCCCTGGGACTTCCGGTGATCTTCGGCCCCCACATGTTCAACGCCAGGGAAAGCACTGAAGGTCTTTTGGAATGTGGCGGAGCGGTGCGGGTGAACGATGCCGGGGAATTGGGAAAAATACTGATCATCTGGCTTAAGGATCCCGGAAAAAGGAAAGCGGCCGGGGAGAAAGCCCGGGTTCTGGTGGATTCCAAACGTGGAGTTTCCAAGGTCGCGGCGGAATTGGTGGCGGAAAAATTGGCTCTTCTCCAATGAGTGTGGGTAAAATCGAACTTGGTGGCGAGCTGAAGTAGTTGGCAGTAAACGAGTTCTTTGATAGCAACCCCGGTAAAAATATGGTAAACTTCCGGTATGAAGAAGATCAAACGATTGGAAGA
>JACQXR010000058.1 GCA_016208585.1 candidate division TA06 bacterium
CGTTTTTGTCGCCATGTTTACCTCGGTTTTCCACACGCCTGGATCTCTGTAGTAAGTATCCATATCCAAAAAGCTAAAACCTACCCCAAATGCCCAACAACTATCGGGATTAAAATAATCTCCTCCTCCTCCATATACAGACCAAAATCTCCAATAGGGTTCCCAGTATCTTGTATCGGGATTGCTGGAATCCGGCGGCATATATGTAAGATATGGCGGCATATGAGTAAACCAAGCCATGAAAAGTGTATCATATTCGCCTGTTGGTATTCCGGTTTGAGGGCTTAAAACAGGGATAAAATAATCCCAGATAAATTTATCGTAAAATTTGGCGTCATGAATACTGATCCAATATAAGATATATCCGTTGCTGGCAAATATTGTATCTCTGGGGCTCAACCACGCGCCTTCCAGTTCAAAATTACCTTTTGTGCCTGTGATCCTATCAGCATTAAAGTTGCTTTGTGTTTCAGCATCTTGGGGCGTAAGTTTATAAATTTCTTTTATTTCTATTGCCCGGGCGTAATTTGTTGCAATTATTGAAAACATTACAACAGATAATAGGGTAATGTATTTTTTTATCATTTATATTTTTTCCTTCCTACTTTATATAAACCACTTTATTGGCGGCGTAAAAACTTTCCGCTTTTACGCTGATAAAATAAACTCCGTTGGCAGCATATTGTCCGGCATTATCTTTCCCGTCCCAATTCAGAAGATGCGTTCCTGGGGCAATCGTCCCATTTACAATGGTTTTTACCAACCTGCCTTGGATGTCATAAATGCTTACCTGTACGGCCTCTTTTTTCGCTAATGAAAACTTTATTTCCGTATACACTCCAAATGGATTAGGTTTGCAGGCAAACAAATTATTAATTTCTTTGGGTTTATCTGTTATGGGGTTAAGTGCAACATTTGCTCCGGGTGTAATTTTAATATCAACATTTTTATACCACATCCTACCGGAAGAGTCGCTGAATTTTAGTTCGATTTTTCCCGTTTCGCCGGTTTTACTTTTTTCATCAACATCAAAATAAAAAACATATTCCTTTAATATGCTTTTTTTATTAACCCGGTTGTTAGCGCTTTTAAAAGGCGCATATTTTACAAGCGGCGTTATACAGCTATTTCTTATACTGTCGTCACCCGCAGGTATGACCTTGCGATTGTCATTTCTTTTATCATCCATAAAAGAAATATATTTTATCATTTCCGGCACTTTTACAATTTTGCACGACACAACATCCGAATTGCTTGGGAATTCGGCTACTACGGTTATTTTGTTCTCGCAAGAACCTGACGGAACTTCCCAAGTTTTAGCATTGCCTAAATTTGCCGCCAATAATGCCAAAACAAAAATGAAAAGTATTTTCTTTAACATTTATCGTTTCCTATTCAAATAAATTGAATTTTATGTGGCTCACGAAAGGGGTGGGGCTAAAAACCGAACAGGGCTTTATTAATAAAGAATCTTTAGCGCTTGGAAATTGGATCATTGATTATGCGCCCGATGAATACTGGTTTTTAAATTCATGGTCAAGCCTCACGGCTAAGTTAGTACTACTCGGCTTAATCCATCGCTGGACTTACACCTGTAGCCTATCAACCCGGTAGTCTTCCGGGAGCCTTCAGTCCCGATAAATCGGGAGGGAGATCTAATCTTGAGGTAGGTTTCCCACTTAGATGCATTCAGCGGTTATCCCATCCGAACATAGCTACCCAACCTTTGCCCTTGGCAGGACAGCTGGTACACTAGAGGTTCGTTCATCCCGGTCCTCTCGTACTAAGGACAAGACCTCTCAAATCTCCTGCGCCCACAGAGGATAGAGACCGAACTGTCTCACGACGTTCTGAACCCAGCTCACGTACCGCTTTAATGGACGAACAGTCCAACCCTTGGGACCTTCTCCAGCCCCAGGATGCGATGAGCCGACATCGAGGTGCCAAACCTTGCCGTCGATATGAACTCTCGGGCAAGATCAGCCTGTTATCCCCGGAGTACCTTTTGTCCGTTGAGCGATGGTGCTTCCACTTGTAGCCACCGGATCACTAAGGCCCACTTTCGTGTCTGTTCGGAATGTCTTCCTCACAGTCAGGCTACCTTATGCCTTTGCACTCTGAAAAGCGCGATTACCGACCGCGCTGAGGTAACCTTTGCGCGCCTCCGTTACACTTTAGGAGGCGACCGCCCCAGTCAAACTGCCCACCTGACAGTGTCCCCCGCCAGGATTCACTGACGTAGGTTAGACTCCCAATAACACCAGGGTGGTATTTCAACGTCGACTCCACCGAGGCTAGCGCCCCAGCTTCAAAGTCTCCCACCTATCCTACACAAGCATTATCAAAAGCCAATGCCAAGCTACAGTTAAGGTTCACGGGGTCTTTTAGTCCATCTGCGGGTAGGCGGCATCTTCACCGCCACTACAATTTCGACGAGCCCTCCTTTGAGACCGCGCTCAATTTGTTACACCATTCGTGCAGGTCGGAACTTACCCGACAAGGAATTTCGCTACCTTAGGACCGTTATAGTTACGGCCGCCGTTTACTGGGGCTTCGATTCAATGCTTCGCCTTGCGACTAACATCTCCTCTTAACCTTCCAGCACCGGGCAGGTGTCAGACCCTATACATCGCCTCATCGGCTTAGCAGAGTCATGTGTTTGTGATAAACAGTCACTTGAGCCCTTTCACTGCGCCATCTCCTCTTAACCTTCCAGCACCGGGCAGGTGTCAGACCCTATACATCGCCTCATCGGCTTAGCAGAGTCATGTGTTTGTGATAAACAGTCACTTGAGCCCTTTCACTGCGCCCCAAATCCGCTTTAGCATGAATATACCTGACGGAAGCGGGGGCCCCTTCTCCCGAAGTTACGGGGCTAATTTGCCTAGTTCCTTAAAGGAGGTTATCTCGAGCACCTTAGAATATTCTTCTCACTCACCTGAGTCGGTTTACGGTACGGACGCCAATCAAACTCCCTACGAGGATTTTCTCGGCAGCGTGATTCGATCCCTTTTGCGTCCTTACGGACTCCCCATCGCTTCTCGGGGTTGACGACCCGGCGGATTTGCCAACCGGATCCCCCTACCAGCTTAGACCCGCACTACCAGTCGCGGATGGGATCTCACTCCTGCGTCCCCCCTTAGGTGATGACGCGTGATCGGCGGTTCCGGAATATTAACCGGATTTCCATCGCCTACGCCTTTCGGCCTCGGCTTAGGGCCCGACTTACCCTGGGCGGATTAGCCTTCCCCAGGAACCCTTGAGTTTTCGGTGACCAGGTTTCTCGCCTGGTTTTTCGCTACTTATTCCGGCATTCTCACTTGCATTTCGTCGACGGCGCCTTACGGCGCCGCTTCACTCTACAATGCAACGCTCCTCTACCAAATGCCCCGATGAATCGGGGCAAGTCCGCAGCTTCGGCGGCCAGCTTAATAGTCCCGTAAATTGTCGGCGCGGAACCACTTGACCAGTGAGCTATTACGCACTCTTTAAATGATGGCTGCTTCTAAGCCAACATCCTGGTTGTCTATGAAATTCCACATCCTTTATCACTTAGCTGGCACTTTGGGGCCTTAGCTGACGATCTGGGTTTTTTCCCTCTCGGCAATGAAGCTTATCCCCCACTGCCTGACTCCCGGAATTGATGTGCACGGCATTCGGAGTTTGAGTGGGGTCGGTAATCTGGTAAGATCCCTTCCCCATCCAGTGCTCTACCTCCGCCACAAACTTTCCGAGGCTATACCTAAATATATTTCGAGGAGAACCAGCTATCCCTGGGTTTGATAGGCCTTTCACTCCTACCCACAGCTCATCCGAGAACTTTTCAACGTTCACCAGTTCGGACCTCCATGACGTGTTACCGTCACTTCATCCTGGCCATGGGTAGCTCACCCAGTTTCGGGTCTGCTGCATGCAACTAAAACGCCCTATTCAGACTCGCTTTCGCTGCGGCTACGCCCCAGAAGGGCTTAACCTTGCTGCATACAAGCAACTCGCCGGATCATTATGCAAAAGGCACGCCGTCACCCCGTATAAATACGGAGCTCCGACTGATCGTAAGCACATGGTTTCAGGTACTATTTCACTCCCCGCCAGGGGTACTTTTCACCTTTCCCTCACGGTACTAGTTCGCTATCGGTCAGATGAGAGTATTTAGCCTTAGAGGGTGGTCCCCCCATATTCCCACAGAGTTTCTCGTGCTCCGTGGTACTTAGGTATCGTCAAGGGAGAGATCGCTTCCTTTTCGCCTACCGGACTATCACCGTCTATGGTAGGACTTCCCAGACCTTTCGGCTAAGGAACGACTTTTTGACTCTCCAACCCCGGTTGGTACACGGGATCATTAACGACCCTGATACCCCCGCCCTGCAACGCGCACCAGCTATTACGCAGGACCGAGTTTGGGCTGTTCCCCGTTCGCTCGCCGCTACTAGGGGAATCTCAGTTGATTTCTCTTCCACTGGGTACTTAGATGTTTCAGTTCGCCAGGTTAGCTCCACAGGATTACTTCCCGTTAGGTTTTCTTCCCATGGTATTCCGACATTACTCGGAAGGGTTTCCCCATTCGGGCATCTCCGGTTCTAAGGTAGTTTGCACCTCCCCGAAGCTTATCGCAGCTTACCGCGCCCTTCATCGCCTTCATCTGCCAAGGCATCCGCCATGTGCTCTTTGTAGCTTGACCAAAAACAATATTAAAAACCAATAGTCATCAATCGCAGAATCCAATGACTATTATTCCAAGCTCTAAAGTGCTTATTCTTTCTTTATTAATAAAGACCCTATTCAGTTTTCAAAGAACTAAGTATTCCATCTTGTCTATAGTTTTTATAGAGTTTTGTATTATAATAAAAAACGGCCTAAATGTCAAGGGAAAAGTTAATGAAAAATTAAAATAGTTGAAAATGGTTTGTATCGCCTTGCGGCCGTTGATTATGCGGGACAAATTCTAATACAGATTGTCCCAAGGTTTACGGCTATAAATGAGGTAACGTGCGGAGATAATAACGAAAACCCGCAAAATCGTAAGTTTTACGGGTTTTTAGGCCAAAAAAACAAAACCCGGGATCATAAGGCGGTCCCGGGGCTAAAATATTTACTGATTTACAGTAATTCGATCTTTTCCAAAGGCTGGTAAATTGGCCCGCTTAAAGTAAGGGTGCTTTTGATCAAAGCCAACTCCCCGAAGCTGAACTCGATCTCCTCCAAAGGTGCGGTATTTATTCTTTCCGTCAGTTTTCCCATATTGCTTGAAGAACGCACCCTTCCCAAAGTAAGGTGGGGCGTGAACTTTTTGGTTTCCTTTTCATAACCGTTTTCAGCCAGGTTGTTTTCCAACATATTTTGCAGAGTCGATATTTCCAAAGCCCCCTTGTTGAACCCCAGCCATAAAACATGGGGCCGGCTCCAGCCCGGAAAAACGCCTATCTGCCCGGTGCGGCAGCGGATGGATCCGTGTCTTCCGTCTTGTTGGACAAGAGTCTCTCTGGCCCTTTTAAGCCGCTCCGACGTTATTTCTCCCAGGAATTTAAGAGTCAAATGAGTATTTTGGGGATCGACCCATTTGATATCAGTAGCTGGATCCTTGAGCCGGGAGATGATGCCAGCCAGATGTTTTTGGACCGGCTGTGGCAGTTCCAGGGCTATGAAGCAGCGGATGAGGCTCATACGCTGGTTAGATATAGTCTTAGTTCGTTCAGCGCTATCTGGGCCGCCATCTCCTTTATCTGCCGTCTGGGGCCTAAAAATCTTTTCTCAAATACTTTTATTTCCTGGTGGCCGGAAATGCCGATAAAAACCAATCCTACCGGTTTTAAAGGGCACCCTCCGTCTGGCCCGGCTATTCCAGAGATGGACAGTCCGATATCACTTTTGAATATTTTCCTTGCCCCCAACGCCATTTCTCTTACTGCTTCAACGCTTACCGCCCCGTGATTTAGAAGCGTTTGGGCTTTTACCCCCAGCATATTCTGTTTTATTTGATTGCCGTAGGCCACCACTCCGCCCTTGAAATAAAGGGAACTGCCGGGAACGTTGGTGATCCTGTCGCCCACCAGCCCGCCGGTGCAGGATTCGGCCAGGGATAGTGACAATTTTTTCTTTTTTAAGATCAGACCCACCGTCTGTTCCAGAGTTTGTTTATCGCAGCCGTAGATGTGATGTTTTAAGGCTATTTTTATCTTCCGGATGATCTCATTGGCCTGCCTGTTCAGCGTTTTTTGATCGGCGCCGTGCAAAGTAACCCTCAGGTCCACCCCCAGATGGCCGGGGAGATAAGCCAGAACGCCCGGTTTCAAGGTCTTTTCCAAAACCGACAGTTTTTCCGCGATGGCCGACTCCGGAATTCCGGCGGTGCGTAGGGCCCGCGATATAATGTAGTGGTTCCCGCTTTCCCGCAAAAGGTCTTTCAATCTTTCCTGCCAGATGGCTTTGACCTCGCGCGGCACCCCTGGCAGCAGAATCACTTTTTTGTTTTTGAGATTGAACAAAATCCCCGGAGCCGTTCCCTGAGAGTTGAAGAGCACCTTGGATTTTTCCGGAACCAAGGCCTGCTTTTTGTTGCAGGCCGGCATTCCCACCCCCTTCTTGGCAAATCGGGATTTCAGGTATTCAAAAACACTTTGGTTTAATATCAGCTTCCGGTTAAAATGCTTGGCCAATACTTTCAGAGTGAGATCATCGCTGGTGGGCCCCAGCCCGCCGGTGCAGATCACCAGGTGCCCGGCCTTAAGCCCTGCCATGACAGCCTCGATGATATTCTGAGACTTATCGCCCACTGATATTTTACGGCAAACCGGGATTCCGATGGACCCCAACTCTTTGCCCAGATAAACGGAATTAGTGTCAATGGTTAGACCGGAGAGAATCTCGTTGCCTATGGTGATTATGACTGCTTTCATTTTTACGCTATCGGCTATTTACTTTATGCCATTATTTACCGGTTGGCTATCATCGGTAGAAATATCCTTGAAACGATCTGCAGCAACAAATTTGCATACATCCCGGCCAAAAGGTCGTCCACCATCACGCCCCAGCCGCCGGGAAGCTTTTGCGACCGCCTGGCGCCCAGCGGTTTGATGATATCAAATACCCTGAACAGCATAAAGCCTATAGCATAAAGCAAAAGGCTTTTAGGCACCAACCAAAGCGTGATCCACATTCCCACCACTTCGTCAATCACGATCCTGGGAGCATCGTGACCCCAGTCCTTCTCCGCCAAAGTGGAGGCCCAGACCCCCAGGAAGAAAAGCGTGACGATGAAAGATAGCTGCAGCCAGATGTTCAGGTCGGCCCAAAACCACCAAACCACCAGTCCCACTATGCTGCCGGCGGTGCCGGGCGCAAACGGGCAATACCCGGCGAACAGGCCTGAGGCCAGGTCTTTGATGAACAAATTGCTTTTTGTCCTTTTCATAACTTTACATGTTCCCCTTAAACAGGCCCAGGATCAACCATCGGCTTTTTATCAGGTAATCCAGCCCCGAGACCACCGTCAGCAACATAGCCAGGAAAATCAATCCGTCCAAAATGAAGATATAATTGGCCAGTTGGTATTCCGGCAGGTAAGAACCGCTTGCCGCCAGGGTATCGCGGCAGCAAAGAAAGACCAGCACCGCCAGCACCGCCAGCATCTGGCTGGAGGTTTTAAGCTTGGCCAGAATGCTGGATTCCATGATCTGCCCCCGGTAGGCCACCAGGGTCCTTAAGCCCATTATCAGAAACTCCCGGACGATGATCACCATCACCATCCAGACGCTGGAAAGTTTCAGGGCCACGAAGGCCACCAAGGCCACCGAGATCAGCAGCTTGTCGGCGATGGGATCCATGATCTTGCCGAAGCCGGTCTGCTGGCCGTTGCGCCGGGCCAGGTACCCGTCCAAAATGTCGCTCAGCGAGGCCAGCAGAAACACGGCCAGCGCCGCATAGCGGCTATAGACGTTGTCGTAAAGCAGCAGGGCCATGAACACCGGACTGATCAATGCCCGGCCCAGGGTCAGTTTGTTGGGAAGGTTCATTTGCTTAATTTATCAGGTTTGATTAGGGTTTGTCAATCCGGGTTTAATGAAATCATCTTGACAAACCCGGATATTTCAGGTATCATCAAACTAACGGCTTTTTAAAAAGAAAGGAGAACCGTATGAAAGAATATTTGCTATTGGGGGTTCTGCTGACATCTGGTCTCGGGAACCTGGCCCGGGCCGAAGTGAACGTCAACGTCAACATCGGAGTTCCAGCCGTCAGGGTGTCTCCGGATCCGGTGATGGCGGTGATCCCGGGAACCTATATCTACTTCATTGCCGAAAGTTCCGAGGATATCTTCTTTTATCAGGGCTTTTGGTGGCGGCCATATCAGGGACGCTGGCACCGGGCCACCGGATTCAACGGCCCCTGGAGATTCGTGAAGCTCGGCAGAGTGCCGCCGGGGATGCTCAAGCTTCCTGCGGGCTGGCGCAAACTGCCGCCCGGCCATCCTATGTTAAAACACTCCCAGGTCAAAAGCAACTGGAAGCAATGGGAAAAGGAAAAACACTGGGACAAGAATGAACAGTCCCGGGGAAATAGGCCGGAGAAGAGTATTAAGTCCAAAGGACGGGGCAAGCACTGAAAAAGACAGTCCTGTAAAAAAAGCCTCCTTGCAAGCAAGGCGGCTTTTTTGTCGTCCGGATTACCGGGCCGCCTCGGCCCCGCTGTTCAGGGCCTTGACGTTAAGCTCGATCATCTCCGGCTTGGTCCGCTTGAAGACCTTGGTCAAAGCCTTGGAGATGGCCTCGATGGAAACGGCTCCGGTCAGTCCGGAGAAAGCGCCCAGGGCCACCAGGTTGGCGATCTTGGTGGTGCCCAGCTCCTCGGCGATCTTGTTGCAGGGCACGTAGGCCACCTTGATGTCGGTGCGCCTGGGCTTGGAGTTGACCAGCGAGCTGTTGATGATCATCAGCCCGCCAGTTTTCACCAGCGGCTCAAACTTGGCCAGCGAAGGCTCGTTCATCACGATCACCGTCTCGGGCCGGGAGACCACCGGGGTGGCCACTTCGTCCGAGGAGATCACCACCGAGCAGTTGGCGGTGCCGCCGCGCATCTCGGCCCCGTAGGCCGGGAACCAGGATACGTGCTTGTCTTCCAGCAGGCCGGCCTGGGCTAAAAGGATCCCGGCCGAGATCACGCCCTGGCCGCCGAATCCTGAGATTCTAATTTCCTGATGCATCAGTTGGCCCCTCCTTCTTTTTCGGGTGAACGGAATATTCCCAAAGGATAAACAGGTAACATTTTCTCGGCTACGAATTTTGCCGACTCTAATGGCGTCATTCCCCAGTTGGTGGGGCACATGGACAACACTTCCACCAGGGAAAAGCCCTTGCCGTCGATCTGGTTTTGGAAGGCCTGTTTGACGGCCTTCTTGGTCTTGATCACGTTGGGGGCGTTGTACACCGAGGTTCGCTCCAGGTAAACCGCGCCTTCCAGGGGGGCCAGCAGTTCGCAGATCTTAATGGGAAAGCCGTTTACCTTGGGATTGCGCCCGGACGGACAGGTAGTGGCCTTTTGACCCACTAAAGTGGTGGGGGCCATCTGGCCGCCGGTCATCCCGTAAATGGCGTTGTTGATGAAGATGATGGTGATGTTCTCGGAACGGGCCGCCGAGTGAACGGTCTCGCCCATGCCGATTGAAGCCAGGTCGCCGTCGCCCTGGTAGGAGAACACGATACACTCCGGCTTGGAGCGCTTGATGCCGGTGGCGATGGCCGGACCCCGCCCGTGCGGGCCCTGGATCATGTCGCAGTTGAAATAGGAATCGGCGAACACCGCGCAGCCCACCGGGGCTACTCCCACCGTTCTTTCCCGGATGCCCAGCTCGTCCATGCATTCGGCCACTAACCGGTGAACGATGCCGTGCCCACAGCCGGGGCAGTAATGCATTTTCATGTCAACTAGACTCTGGGGCTTTTTATTCAGCAGCTCCATTATTTACGCCCTCCCTTCTTTTTAGCCGCCTTGGTACGTTTGACGTTTGGCGTGGAACGTTTAACGGGCCGGGCTTTGGGTGGCTTGGCCGGCTTGGTTTTGACAGCTTTTTTGGAAACCTTGACCTTTCTCTTCTTGACCTGCTTCTTGGCGGCCGGCTTGGTTTTTGGGGCCGGTGCTTGCACCGAGCGAAGTTGAGGTGTAGCAGCCGCTTTTTTGACTGGTCCGGCGGTTTTGATCTCTTTATAAACTTTCTCTATCTCGGCAAAGACTTCTTCGCTGGCGGGAATTCCGGCCGGCCGGGCATACAGGTCCACCACAGCCTGCCCATTGATGGCTAGACGGACGTCCTGCACGAACTGGCCCATGCTCATCTCCACCACTAAGAAGTTCCTGACCTTTTTGGCCATTTGAGACAATGCCTGGCTGGGGAAGGGCCACAGGGTGATGGGCCGGAACAGCCCTGCCTTAAACCCTTTGTCCCGCGCCATTTTCATGGCGGCCGAAACTATCCGGGAAGAAGTGCCGTAGGCCACGATCACCAGATCGGCGTCCTGGCAGTTGCGGGTTTCGTATAGAACCTCCCTGGCTTCGATCTCCTGATATTTTTCCATCCGCCTGAGGTTGATCTTCTCCAGTTCGCCCTCCCGCAAATCGTAGGAGCGGACTATCCTTTTGCCGCGGCCATTGTCCACCCCCAGCTCCCAGCCTTTCTCTTTCAGCGATTTGGGATCCACGGTTTCAAACTTGAATTCCACTGGCTCCATCATCTGGCCCAGGATTCCGTCGGCCAGGATCATGGCCGGCATCCGGTATTTTTCGGCCAGTTCATAGCACTTCTTGGGGAAATTTCCCATTTCGTCCACCGAATTGGGAGCCAGCACTATGGTCCGGTAATCTCCGTGGCCTCCGCCCCTCACCGACTGGTAATAGTCTCCCTGCGAGGCCGCGATGTTGCCCAGCCCCGGGCCTCCCCGCACCACGTTGGCGAAAAAGAACGGCAGGTCGGCCCCGGCGCAGTAGGAGATCCCCTCCTGCTTTAAGCTGATGCCGGGAGATGAGGACGATGTCATACAGCGGATTCCCGTGGCCGCCGCCCCGTAAATCATGTTGATGGCCGCCACTTCGGACTCGGCCTGAATGAAGGTCCCGCCCACCTCCGGCAGGCGCCAGGACATATACTCCGGCACTTCGTTCTGCGGAGTGATGGGGTATCCGGAAAAAAACCGGCACCCCGCCCTGACGGCGCCTTCGGCCAGGGCTTCGTTGCCCTTCATTAAGATTTTTTCGCCCATAAAACAACTCCGTTGTAAATTACAAATTCAAAATTCGTTTTGAATTTTGGGATTTGAATTTTTGATTTTGGTTATTTATAGACCTCGATGGCCAGGTCGGGACAGATCTGGGCGCACAGGCCACATCCTATGCAGCAGTCGGTCTTGGCCAGCTTGGCCGGGTAATAACCGGTAACGCTGAAGGTCTGGGACATGGCTATGCACTCCTTGGGACAGGCCTTGGTGCAAAGCTCGCAGCCCTTGCAACGGTTCTCATCCACCCTTATTTCGGGCATGTTAAAACCTCCTGATATTATGGAATTTATATGATTGTTTATTGGCATATTTTTGGATAACTATTCAGCCACGAAGACACCACTTCGTTATTTGTTAATCGTAAATCGTTAATCGTTAATAGTGCCTTGTCTTAGTGGCAAACACTTTTACTTCTTTTCAAAGGAAACCCAAAAAAGTATTCTAACAGAATTGCTTTTATTTTGCAAGGGATAAAATTTAGATGTTAATCCTGACTTTGACACTTATAATCCGTAACATATTGAAAGACAAATAGTTGACAAAATGGTAGGGCACTACATTACTCTCCCTTCCATTTTATTAGCACACAAAATCACCACATACTATCTCATAGATATGATGAATGATC
>JACQXR010000059.1 GCA_016208585.1 candidate division TA06 bacterium
AACCGACATGGGCAGCGTCAAGCAATCCATTGGCAAGCTGGCTATACAGACTTTGAAAAACACTGAAGATATAGAATGGATCAAAGAAAACATGGTTACCAAAAACGACCATAATAAAGTGATGACGGCTTTGGATGAGGTCTTGCATATTGTGAGGCGGAGCGACGAGGAGAGGGTGGTTATGAATGCCAGATTGGACCGGCTGGACGCCCAGAAGGCCGATAAAACCGAAGTGGAGCGCCTCCGCTGAAGCTATGGCATATAGCGCTTGAAGGGGCCAAGCCACGCCACGCCATAGGCGGAGGCTCCGCTTTGCCACCGCTTTGCGGGGCAAGCGGGGCCGTTGGCAGAAAGCGTAAGCGGAAAAAATAAAGATCCATATCGGAATGGAATGAAACGGCCAAAAGGGAGATTATACGATGAACAAATATTTCACATTAGCATATTGGATTGACGACGGTTGGTATGTGGGTAGAATAAGAGAAATTCCCGGCATTTTCAGCCAGGGTGAAACCCTTGATGAATTGAAGGAGAATATAAAAGAGGCATACAATCTGATGCTCCAAGAGGACAAGGCGGCGGCAGAAGAAGGTTTCGATGTCAAGGAATTAGAGTTGGCGGTTTGAAAAGGAGGGACCTCTTACGGCAACTGGCGGCCGCAGGATGTTATTTGGCGAAACATGGCGCTAATCACGATATCTATGCCAATATGAAAAACGGGAGAAAAGCTCCGGTTCCGCGCCATTCAGAGATAAAAGAAAGCCTTTGCGCTTTGATCAAAAAACAGTTGGGTATAGGAATTTAGCCTTTTGCAGGAAAACTTTGAATAATTTAAACAATTATAAAAGCATTTAACTTGTGGTGAGTTAATCGAACCAAATGAAACCCCGAAATAAAATAGGCTGTGTTGGCATGATTCTTGCAACACACACACACACACAATAACACTCTCTTAAATAAAAAAGAGGGCGTAGTAAATACTAAGGCTTCGCGCTTTCCGTAAATGGAAGGCGCGGGGCTTTTTTGTTTTAAGCTTTTCCATTTAGTTTGAATGAGCATATGAAAGGAGGTGAATCATATGGCAATAAGAATTGGACGCAGCTTTGCGGATCTGATAAATGCTTTGGAGCAAATCATTGCCGGCCTGAAAGCGGCCACCGGCGACGCCAAGCAAAAGGCTTATGCCGTGGAACTGGGCAAATATTTGAGCGCCCTGCGGACGTTGGATGAAAAACAGGAGAAAGCCAAGACAGAGTTGCACTCGGTTTCCAAGGATTTGAATAAGAACGAAACCGAGGCGCGGTTGTTGCTGGGCAAGACGGTAAGTTATTTGGAATCGGAATATGGCAAATCATCGCCGGAATTGCAACAATACGGGGTGGCCCGCAGGCAGCCGGGCGGCAAAAAGGGGCCGAGGGTAAAAGCTTAGAGAACCGGGCCAGGATTTTACGGTATCCCAAGGCGGTATTTAAGTATTGTGAAGCGTATTGCAATATCATGGCATGATACTGCAATACCAAGCCTGGGTAATACCGTATCTTGTCGTGATACGCCAGTACAGGGACAAGATACTCGAGTATATTGCCGTAATACGCCAGTACCGGGTCAAGATACGCGAATATTTTGTCGTAATACGCCAGTATTACTATGAAATACGATAGTATTATTAGGTTTGGGCAAGTCCAAAAAGGTTTTGGGGCTTCGGCGTGTGACTTCGGTGTGCCTGCGTGCCATAGCCCCGCCAACGGCGGGGCGCAAGCGTGAGGCTTCGGCAAGCTCAGCCCAACGGCTCAGCCGAACGCCGGAAAAAATTTGATTTTTCCCAGGGGGAACCGCCAAAATCCCATAACAACAGTGTAAAACGAGGAATTGGCTTGAAAATAAAGACTACGTTAAAAACAGCATTTCTGGCGGTGTTGATGTCGCTACTGGGTTTTAATGCGCTTTATGCCCAAAGCGAACCCCCCGTTATCCGCTTTGGCGGCGGCGCGCAAATCGGAGGTTCAATATTTTTCCCCGGCGATTTCAAGGAATATGCCTTTGATTTTTGGGACGACCTTTGTTCCCAGTTTGGCGAATGTGCGCCGGAGGCCAAGGCCATCTTTCTGGGATACAGTTACAATTATCGGGGAGTAATGCGGTTCAACAACCTGATACAGGTTGAAGGCTGGATGGAAAAATTTTATGGCTCCGGCGTTGGAATCACGGCGAATTACTACCTTTCGGAATATTACAACGGCAGTTGGACTGAACAAGAGCTTAACGCCGAATATAACTGGAGCCCCAGTTATAAAGCGGGCGGGCTGACTGTTTTATTGACGCCCGGGGCCAAAGATAAATCCCGGATGGCTTTCCTTACCGTCGGGGCCGGGCTCGGCGTTTACCGCGGGACATTGAATTACCGGTCAAAGGGCAATTATATCGTTAATGGCAGCCAAGCTGCCTCGTGGAACGTCAACCAGGATTTTAACGGGAAAACCCTGGGTTATAATGCGGTACTGGGAATAACTTATGCCCCGGTTGATTTCCTGGAGACCGAGAGCATGTTTGCGGGGAGATGGGCCAAAGCGCCGGAATTGGTAAACGATGAAGGAGATATATTTACAAATCCCTATAAAGGCAATAAAAAGGTTTCGCTGGACTTTTCCGGGTTTGAGATCAGGCTGGGGATTAAACTGATGCTTCCTTGATTATTGATGATATGAGCCGGATTTGTTATAGTCTTATAATACTATTTTGTGCATTTCCTGGTTACGGTCTGCCGAACAACGGGCTATCGGCGGAGGAGATACCTTGGTCGTACCAATATTATTATAATCAATTTATTAATGATCCGGTCCAATTTAACAAAAGGTCGCTTCCTTTTACACAGTGCCTGTTGCAGAATTTCATAGTTCTTTACCAGCGCAATTACTCGAAAAGCTCCTGTCAGTTCGTGCCCTCCTGTTCGCGGTATTCATACCTAAGCTTTGAGCTGTACAGCCAGCCAAAGGCGGTGGTTAATACCCTATGTCGCCTGTGGAGATGTAACGGATCTACTGCTGGCCAGTATCAACGGTTGGACGACTTCTATTTTGACCCACCTTTGGTATTAGCCAAGCACAGCGATGAACCACAGGGCGAGGCGAACGTTTTCCAGCCAGATTATATAAACTGGCTCATCAATAAAAAAGAATGGACGCTCCTTTACCAGCATTGTACCGAACGGGAGTATCGGTCGCCTTCGTCTTCAAATCGTTTATTGCTTACCAAAACGGCCCTGCAGTTACGCCGCTACGACCGGGCGCTTTTATGGATAAAGAATGAAGACGGCGATACGGCCGCAGTACTCAGGGCGATTACCCACTTTAGAATGGGGCAGTACGGCGCCGCTAAGGAGGAAATTGCCCGATGTCCGCTTGCAGGGGATTTGAAACTCAAGGGTCAAGCTTTTTGGCTGCATAGCTTCATTGAGCAACCGGAAAAGCAGGACACCTTATACTTGGTTGCCATTGCCCGGGATACATCGAATACACATATGAACCATATTGCCCTAAGGGCGTCACGGTTGTTGCAGGAACGCCCCCGATGGCCATCGGTTGTTTCTTCGGCCATTATTCCGGGCGCCGGACAGGCGGCGAATGGCTTCCCCACCGACGGATTGTTTGCATTTGTATTCGTAGCCGGAACCGGTGCTGCGGCCGCGCACGATCTGCGAACCAAAAACTATGGCGGAACTGCGCTTTGGGGTCTGGGTTTTATCTTTTCGTACGCGTCAAACCTCGTTTCTGCCGCCCAAGCGCCGCGCAAGCGCAACATCAGGTACATCCGGCAGCTTCATGCCGAATTAAACCAGTTGTATACGCCCGGTTCCAACGACTTTGACTATTAAAATTAAAAACATAAACAACCATAAACCAATAAACCTATCAACACTAACCCAAAAACGAAAGGACAACCACAATGAAACGAACATTGGCAATCTGTCTGCTCATCGGTCTGACCCTCTGCCTGGGGTGCGCCACGATCAGCGTCCGCTATCAGATGACTGCGCCGCAACCGCAAACGGTCACGGTGCAAGGCCTGGATCCCAAAGACAAAATCATCGAAGTTTTCGACAACTACCAGAGTACCGTAGCCACTGGAACTTGGATGTGGATGGTCTTAAAGAGGGGGAACGCGTACAACCTATGCAAGATAGACTTAGTGGGCGGTCGGGTAAGCGACATCCAACCTTTGACAACCTACAACCCTGCCCAACCGTTCTACTGGACGAAATTCGCCGAGACCAAAATGGGCGGCGGCGCGGCCTGTGTCGGCGCTTGTATGTCTGCGACGCCGTGCGGCGGAACAACCAACAAATGGGGCTTTGAAATAGAAAAGCAATTCTGGGGCAGCACCAATCATAGCGTAAGTATATCCTACCAGTATTCGGAAAAGTCGTCGTCTGATTTTGGTCAGTCCTATAGAGCATCAGAGTGGCAGGCCGGTTTCAGGGAGAGTTTTGCCAAAGGGGATACCATTGTAGACATCGGAAAATATAACGGCTATAGCAATACGTATCTGTTAAAAACGCATCCCAAGGCCCGTTACTATCCGCTTTTTGCCAATGTCTATATAGGCTTTCAGCCCAATTCAATGAAGGATGTAGCAATCGTTGATATGTTCATTTACGATATAGTCCAAAAAGAAGCATGGGGCGCCGATCTGGATTTTGGAAAAGGGTCTTTCTACGTGGATGGAGCGGTTACCCCGGATTATTCCACTGCTTGCCTTATTATCGGTCAACCAGGCAATTACACGATAAGGCAATATAAACCGAATGAATTGATGCGAGCCATTAAAATGTTTAAGACCATCCAATAAATTACAACCGGATTAGACGCTTGTCGCAAATTTAACGACAACATGTTTGTCGTAAATTACAAGAACAAAGCGTTCTGCGGGCGGACTTAAAGAATGACTCACTTCCCCCCTCTCTTTTAGAACCAAGAGAGGGGGGAAGCCGGAGGCGCGGGGTGAGTTCGGTGTCGGACAGGCAAGATAAATGTGGGTCACAATTTGGCCTTGGGAAAATACTATAGTAACAATTTATCCACAATTCCTGTTCGAGCAATAATATTAAAGAGAGGACTTATGACTCGTGTGGTTGATAAATACGAGGTTCAGCAATCTGATTTTAATAAAATCATAACAAAGTTGTTTAAGGAAAACAACTGGACCGACGCATTTATAAAACACGACAAAAATCAATTTTTTATAAGGCTTATAAACCATAAACCTAACCTAAAAACAAAGGACCATCGCCATGCGTAAAGCAATAGCTGTGTTAGCAGTAGTCATCGGAATAACTTTTACGGTTCCCGTGCAAAAATCCAATGCCGGGGGAATATCGTTATCGCTATCGCCAGAGATTGGATTGGTAAATTATTCCTTAAAGGATTTCGGCGATTCCCTGACTGCTTGGGGGGGCATGGAGAAAGGACACAATTTTTTGGAATTCGGCGGCAGCGCAAAACTGCGGGTCGGCCTAACCGAGGATTTTGGCATTTACGGCAAGATGGGAGGGGCATACGCTTCAAAGACCAATCCTGTTTATAAAACAGAAAGTTATTCAAACGCGTATTATTCTGAGGAGGTAGCAATCACTGGCGATGTGAAATTTACCATGCTTAATGCAAATTTATCAGTCGGCGTAAGTCAGCACATTTCTGCTTTGTTGCCAGAGGGATTGGAAGCGCATGGGGAATTTAGGGCAGGTGCAGCTTTGTCCAAAATTGCATTGGACGATCAAATTACGTATACAGTGGATTATGAAGGTACGATATATACGAATACATATGTAGAACAGTGGAAAATTAGTGGTATAGGCTTTAATTGGGCTGTGTCCTGCGGCGGAGAGTTTTACCTCACTAAAATATTATTCTTTGGGATAGATGGCGAGTATCATGGCGGCACAATCAGCGAGTTGACGACCGAGAGTTATCTTATTGATGGAGCCGCCGTACCCAATGGGCCAACGGGTCCGGTTAAATATTCGTCCGGGGAAAACGCCACATTGGGCTTGTCGGGGTTTGCTATTAAGGGAAAACTTGGAGTGAGATTTTAACACCCAACCGCAATGGATGCTTCCAAGGTTTAAACGCCCAGCTTTATTAAGCTGGGCGTTTTATTTTGTCACCACACAATTGATACCTATCGGCTCTTTTGTTTTGCCTTGCAATTCTGTTTTTATTATGTTATCCTAATTGCCATGTTGTATAAAAAACTCATCATAATTCTGGCATCTTTAGCTATAGCCTTATCATCCTATGCCCAAAATCCGGACCAGAAGTTTTGGCAGGAAGCCGCGGCATTGGCCAAAGCCGGCAAACATTCCGCTGCATTGGAAAAATACCAAACAGCCTTAAAGCCAGTCAAGGACCAAAACCTATTTCGGCAGGCTGCCGCCATCCTACAACAGGCCGGGGCCAGGGACGAGCATCTCAAACTCTATCTTTGGGGCCGCACGACATTAAAAAACAAAAAGGCCTTTGCCCGGGAACTGGCCGAGATTTACTCGGCTCAACTAAGCTATGCCCAGGCTTTGCCGGAATGGGCGATGGCTTTTGAGACCCAGCCCGATTATGCCCGCCTTAAGATAGAAGAAATAGCCCCGGTGTTCGGGTACCTGCCCAGCGCCAGGCTGCTGGAGGATGCCGGAAATTCCAAGAACGAAGCCTGGCAAGCCCTGCTGTCCGGGCTTTACCTGAAGGGTTCTGATCTCCGGCTGGCCTGGGACCGCTGCAAAAGGATCTCCGACAAAAATATTTCGGGAACGATCTTGCGGCGGCTTTTGAATTCCCCCGGACTTTCTTTTGATCTGGCCAGAGACATCGTGGATGAGTATGTCTCCCGAAATCCCCCGGATAAGAATTACTGGCAATACCGGCTGGCCGAGCTGCTGGTCCAGGACGGGCAAACCGATAAGGCTGAACAGGTCTACCGCAACATGAAGGAAGGAAGGACCGGCCTTTATTTGGCCAGATTGCTGTTGGAGCAAAACCGCAAGCCGGACCAAGCTTTGGAAGTCATCAAACGTGAACAAAGATCATGGCCGGATTCTCTGAAGACAGAAGGCTTTTTCCTGAAGGCCCGGTGCTTCATCGCACTGGACATGCCCGACAGCACCAAGGCAGTCTATGCTCAGCTGAGCGATTCCACCCGGCCCTTAAAGGTGCGGCAGCCGGCCCTCTTCCATTCCGGGGAGCTTAGCCTGATGAACCAGGATTTTGACGGAGCCTTGGCCTTTTACCGGCAGGTGGCGGCTCTGGGTTCGGAGAATGACGTGGTCAACGACGCTTTATCCAGATTACTCTTGATTACCGACTGCAAAACTGATAGAATAAATCTTTTACAGGAATGGGCCAAAGGGTTCAAACTCCAGAGCCAGTTCCGGTATCCCCAGGCGGAAATGTCTTATCAGAAAATAATCCAGAGCGACACTTCGGGACAGCTGGCCGACCTGGCTTTAAACGGGCTGGCGGAAATGTCGTTCAGCAGCCGGGATTATAAAAAAGCGGCCGAATACTGGGGCAGACTTTTCAGCACCTCCAAGGACTCTTCGCTGGCGGCCGAGGCCTGCTACCAAAGGGGACTGCTGTTAAGGGACAGATTGTCCGACCCCAAGGAAGTGCTTAAGTGCTGGGAGGAAGGGGTCATCAAATATCCCGCCACTTCGTGGGCCGAGCTGATGCGCGAGGAACTGGGACGAAGCAAGGGAATCAAAAAGTGAAATCAAAAACAAAATATAAAAGATTAAGGAACGCCATCATGGCCAAAGAGCACAAGCTGTTAATGGAGCCAAAGTCTATCTGGGAAACAGCCAGGGAAAGCGACAAGAAAAATTTCTTTGCCCTGGCCAAGGATTATTCGGTATTTTTGGATCAGGGCCGCACCGAAAGGCTGGCAGTGGAATTTTTGGCCAAGCTGGCCCAGAAGCACGGGTTCGTTCCGCTGGAGAAGCAGAAGAAATGGCAGGCCGGAGCCAGGGTCTACGCCCTCAACCAGAACAAGAACATAGTGCTGGCGGTGCTGGGCAAAAAGCCGCTGGAGCAGGGAGCCAGCCTGATCGCCTCGCATCTGGACGCTCCCCGGGTGGACCTGAAGCAAAACCCCCTGTATCAGGACGAGGACCTGCAAATGGCCCTGCTGCGGACCCACTATTACGGCGGGGTCAAGAAATACCAGTGGGTCAACGTTCCCTTGGGGCTGTTCGGCCGGGTGATTCGCCGGGACGGAACATACGTAGACATCGCCCTGGGCCAGGACCCGGACGATCCCTGCTTAGTGATACCCGACATCCTGCCCCATCTCAACAAAAAGGAACAGTCCGAGCGCAAGGCCGGCGAGGTGATCAGGGGCGAGGAGATGCTGTTGGTCTGCGGCGGGATCCCGGTGGCCGATAAAGAGGTCAAACAGCGGGTCAAAACCGCGGTGATGGAGCATCTGCACCGGCTGTACAAAATAGAGGAAGAGGATTTCGTCAGCGCCGAGCTGGAGGCCGTGCCATTGACCCCGGCCCGGTTCGTGGGCTTTGACAAAAGCTTTCTGGGCGGCTACGGCCAGGACGACAAGATCTGCTGCTATGCCTCGGTCCGGGCCATCTTCGACTTCAAGGTCCCGGAGCGGACCGCGCTGGCCGTCTGCGTGGACAAGGAGGAGATCGGGTCCGAGGGCAGCACCGGGATGCAGTCCAATTTTCTGGTCAACTTCCTGGGCGACCTGATGGCCCTGGCCCAGCCGAAGTATTCCGAGAGCAGTCTGCGCAAATGTCTGGCCAACAGCTTCGCCCTGTCCGGCGACGTCAACGCGGCGGTGGAGCCCAACTTCAAGGGCGTGCACGAGATGTCCAACGCCTGCCGGGCCGGTTTTGGCGTGGTCATTACCAAATACACCGGGCACGGCGGAAAAAGCGGCTCCAGCGACGCCAACGCCGAGTTCGTGGGCTATGTCCGCAAAATATTCAACCAGGCCGTGGTGCCCTGGCAGGCGGCGGCCTTGGGCAAGGTGGACGAGGGCGGCGGCGGCACGGTGGCCAAATTCCTGGCCCGGCACGGCATGAACGTGCTGGACTGCGGACCGGGGCTTTTATCTATGCACTCGCCGTTCGAGTTGGTCTCGGTGGCCGACCTGTATGCCACCTATCTGGGATACAAGGCATTTCTCAATGCCTGACGCCCCGCATTCATCACATAAACAATAACAGGATATCGGGCTAAAAATTCCTTGAATCTCATTTGCTTTTAAGCTATAATCAAAGGTCAGGGCCGGAAATATATAACACCCTGGCCTTAATTATTTTACCAAAAATCCAAGCACAAATAAGCAGCAGGGAGAAAAATCGTTATGGTCATGCAAATGATGCGCCGCAAAATGAAGGTCATCATGTGGGTGGTGGTGGTCACCTTCGTGGTGGGATTCGTCTATGTCATCATGGGCACCGGCGGCAGCCTGGGAAAAAGGCAAGACAAGCTATCCCGGGGCATAGCCGGCGAGGCGGGCGGGCAAGAGATATCAACCCGCCAGTATCAGGAGGCCCTGAGCCGCAGCCGGGAACAGTACCGCGCCCGGTTCGGGGCCGATCCCGACGAGGCCGCCTTCCGCCAGATGGAGCAGGAGGTATGGCAGGGGCTGTTGGGATCGGTGATCTTGCAGCGGGCCTACCGCCAGTACGGGATCAGGATCTACGACGAAGAGATCGTGGGCATCATCAAGAATCGGCCCCCCAACGAGCTGATGCAGGACCCCCAGTTGATGACCAACGGCCAGTTTGACATGCAGAAATACCAGTCGGTCATCTCCAATCCCCAGAACCTGGCCTGGCTGGTCAATTACGAGAACCAGCTGCGGGAACAACTGCCCCAGCAGAAGCTGAACCTGCAGGTGCTGGCCGGGGTGCGGGTGACCGACCAGGAGATCATCAGGGTGTTCCAGGACCAGAACGAAAAAGTCAAAGCCAGTTATGTGGCGGTGGATCCAGCCAAATACTTCAACGCCCAGGAAGAAGTCTCCTCAACCGAGATAGCGGTCTATTACAAATCTCATCAGGACGAGTTCCAGGCTCCGGAGCGGGTGAAGATATCCTTCGTGGCCCTGGCCAAAGAGCCCACCGAGCGGGACCTGGCCGAGCTCAAGCTTAAGATAGACGACATCTACGCCCAGGCGGCCAAGCCCGGGGCCAGTTTCGACACCCTGGCCATGGAATACTCCGAAGATCCGGGCTCGGCCCTGAACGGCGGCGACCTGGGCTTTTTTGAAAAAGAGACCATGGACCCGGCTTTCGCCGAGGCGGCCTTCAGGCTTTCGCCCAAGCAGATTTCAAAACCCTTCCAGAGCAGCTTCGGCTGGCATATAGTCAAAGTGGAAGAAAGAAAGACCGAGGCCGGGAAACTCAAAGTCAGGGCCCGCCATATCCTGCTGCGAATCAAACCGGGCGAGGAGACCCTGTCCCAGTTGCGCACCAAGGCCGAGTCTTTTGCCGAACAGGCCAAAACCGAGGAATTTGAAAAGGCGGCCCAAGCCGCAGGCCTGCAGGCTATACCCACCGGCTTTCTGCCCCGAGGCGGTTTCATTCCCGGGCTGGGCGCGTTCCCCGAGGCCTTGAACTTTGCCTTCGACGAAAAGGCCGGGACCATAAGCCAGGTGCTGGAGGGCGACGGGGCGCTGGTGGTGGTCCGGGTGCTGGAGAAGCGTAAGGAAGGGGTCCAGCCTTTGGCCGATCTGGAACAGCGCATCAAGATGACGGTCATAAAAGAACGGGCTAGGGACAAGGCCAAGGCTTTGGCCCAGCAGATAAAATCGGCCATTAAGTCCGGGCAGACCATGCCGCAGGCGGCGGCCGCCGCCGGGGCCAGGTTCGACACCACAACTTTGATGACCCGCCAGGATATGGTGCCGGGAGTGGGGACCCGCAACGAATTCTTCGGCGCGGCCTTCAGCCAGGCTTTGGGAATTGTCGGCAACCCGGTGTCCACCGATTACGGGGTTTATCTGATCCGGGTGGAAAAGCACATCATGCCCGACCAGGCCCTGCTGAGCCGGCAGGCGCCCCAGATTTCCCAGCAGCTTCTGCAGGCCAAACAGCGCCAGGCCATGCAGCAGTGGTATAATTATTTCCAGGGCGGACTGAAGGTGCGGGATTACCGGGTGGCCGGGATGTGATTTCCGGCATCGGTGAACTATCTGTAAATAAAAAACTGTCCTGCATTTCTCTTTCGCCCCGCCGGCCACTAAGCATATCCGAAGTGTGGCGGGGCTATGGCGGACAAGTTTGCGGGGCGGTTTTTCTGTATCTGTTTTTTATAGTGGGGCAAAAGAAATCTGTTCGATTTAAAAGCAGAATGCTGGGACCGCCCCGGTGTGTCGTGTTACTATTAAGCTGGTTTGCCCGCCTATAGGCGGACTAATGTCCACTATCAAGTAAATTATGCTGCCCTCCAAAGGCGGACTACTGCCCGGCAGGTAGGAATAATGGCGCCGGCGCAGAACCCCGGCCAATAACCATAAAATAAAAAAGCCAGAGATAATCTGGCTTTGAATATTCTGGTAGCGGCTCAGGGATTTGAACCCCGGACACGCGGATTATGATTCCGCTGCTCTAACCAGCTGAGCTAAGCCGCCGCTTTACAATCTCATGGTCATGTCCCTGTGTTATGGTAGCGGGGAGAGGATTTGAACCTCTGACCTTTGGGTTATGAGCCCAACGAGCTACCAGGCTGCTCCACCCCGCGACGTACTTTCGTCATAAGTTATAATGATACCAAACTTTGGGGCCGGTGTCAAGGTATTTCTGTTTTCTGTTAATCAAAGTTGAAAAGTGTTTCTGTTTACGGGGCCTTTTTAAGCCTTGAAAAAACCGGGTTAATACTTTATAAAATATCATTTAAACCGCAGGAGTCCTTATGACCAAAATAATCCCCAGCCTCCAGTCCAAGTGCCACATGAACGGGGTGATCTTTGATTATCTGGAAAAGAATCACCTGCCCGATCTTTTGCGCTGGGTCTGATCTCGGCCGGGCTGCTGATATACAAGAACAAAGCCAGGGAGCTGCCGGGAAAAATATCCACTTTGCAGGCGGCCTGAGGGTCTGAAATCCCATAGCTGCAAAAAGGGCTTTCCCGAAAAACGGGAAAGCCCTTTTCTTTATGCTTTTCTCACCACATGTTTCTGCAGATCGCTGTGATCAGCTAACGTTTCCCCTTCAGGGAGTCCGAGGAATAAAAGCGGTAGGAGACCTCTCCGGGCCGGACCATTCCCAGGTTTTCCCGCACCAGGGCCTCTATGAACAGCCGGTTTTCCTGAACCAACCGGATCTCCCGCTTCAGGATCTCGTTGTGGGCCAGGCTGACGATGATCTGCCTTTTTAAATAGGCCTGCCGTTTATGCAGCTTCAACATCTTGATCCAGCCGTAATTCCCCAGGCCGAAGGAAATCACCACCACCCCGGTGGCTCCCAGGACCAGAGCCAGAACTAGCTTTTGGCGGAATTTTTTATTTTTGGCCGAGCGGTTCATTTACTGTTAGTAACCATTCAGCCACAAAGACACACTCAAAGCCACTACTTTCGTTAATTGTTAATCGTAAATCGTTAACGGTATTTGTGCTTTCGTGCCTTTGTGGCAAGTATAATTTACTGTTTAAAAGCGGACTGTCCGGGGTAGACGGCGGATCCGCCCAGTTCCTCTTCGATCCTCAGCAGCTGGTTGTATTTGGCCACCCGCTCGCTGCGGGAGATGGAGCCGGTCTTGATCTGTCCGGCATTAGTCGCCACCGCCACCTGGGAGATGGTAGTGTCCTCGGTTTCGCCCGAGCGGTGCGAGATCACGGTGGTGTAGCGGTTGGCCCGGGCCAGGCTGATGCAGTCCAAAGTTTCGGTCAGGGAGCCGATTTGGTTGAACTTGATCAGGATGGAGTTGGCCACCCCCTTCTCCAGCCCCGTCTGCAGCCGTTTGACGTTGGTGACGAACAGGTCGTCGCCGATCAGCTGGATATTTTTCCCCAGCTTTTCGGTCAAGAGTTTCCAGCCGTCCCAGTCGTCCTCGGCCAGCCCGTCCTCCAGAGAGATCAGGGGGTACTTGGAAGCGAAGGAGGAGTAAAGCTCCACCATCTCGGCCGGGCTCAGTTTCTTCCCGCCCACCTGGTACGACCCATCCTTGAAAAACTCGCTGGAAGCAGGGTCCATGGCCAGGAAGATCTCGCCTCCCGGTTTGTAACCGGCCTGACCGATGGCCTCCACTAAAAACTGCAGGGCTTCTTCGTTGGATTTCAAAGGCGGGGCAAAGCCGCCCTCGTCGCCCACCGTTACCGGGTAGCCCTTTTTATGCAGTATTTTGGTGAGGGCGGCAAAAGTCTCCGAGGCCATCTGAATGGCCTGGGAAAAGCTTTTGGCCCCGGCCGGGACGATCATGAACTCCTGCATCTCGATGTTCCAGCCGGCATGCTTGCCGCCGTTCAAAAAATTCATCATCGGCACCGGCAGGGTCTTGGCGTTGGCCCCGCCCAGATAACGGTAAAGGGGCAGGCCGGAAGATGAGGCGGCGGCGTGGGCCGCGGCCAGGGAAACGCCCAGCACGGCATTGGCTCCCAGTTTTGATTTGGCCGGAGTGCCGTCCAGTTCAATCATGGTCCGGTCTATTTTCACCTGCTCCCGGGCGTCCATTCCCGTCAAAGCCGGGGCGATGATTTTATTGACATTGTCCACCGCCTTTTTGACCCCCTTGCCGCCGAACATTTTGGGATCGCCGTCCCGCAGCTCCAGCGCCTCGTGCTGGCCGGTGGAGGCCCCCGACGGCACCGCGGCCCGGCCGAAGCTTCCGTCCACCAGGCGGCAGTCCACCTCCACGGTGGGGTTGCCCCGGGAGTCCATTATCTGGCGGGCCCAGATTTTTGTGATGTTTGACATGGTGGAATCCTCTCCAGCTATTTTTTAATGAATTATTGTTGATATAGAATTGAACATAATCCGCAGATGGATCGCAGAGGCCTTTGCTAAAGCTAGTGCCTCCGCTAAAGCTATTGCACTCTCAGCCAACCTGCCTGCGGGCTATAGCCTGCCTTCGCCGAAACGGATGTTCGGCTCCACGCCTGTGCGCTGAAGCGCTTCGGCGCGCAAGCGCGCAGGCAGGCCCTTCGGCGGGCGTAGGCCTGTCCGCCGTAGTAAACAACGAAGGAGGAAGTGTGAACGAAGGAGGAAGGCTGATCCGCCGTGCTTGCGCGCCTGCCTATGCCGAAGCGGCTACGCGCAGGCAGGCCATAGTGCACTTCAGCACGCCATGCCCCGCCTAAAGGCGAGGCTCCGTTTTGCCACCGCTTTGCGGGGCAAGCGGGGCCGTGGGCAGGCGTGGAGGAGAGGAAGCCATAATATTAAAGCCTAAGCGAATGATCGCAGATTGTTCTGGTTGCCTTAAAAATACCTGTGTGCATCGGTGAAAATCTGCGGATAAAAATAACCCCGGCTTTAGAGAACGACTAGTCAACGATTTTTTCCAGACGGAACTTTCCCTCCCGGTAAACGGCATAGGTGAAATTGCCGAAAAAATCCCCCAGGTTCAAAAAAACACGACCGTCCTTCTCCTTCAAGGCCGGCTGATGGGTGTGGCCGAACACCACCGCCTGATAACCCAGGGCGAAAAGCCTGCCGGCCTGACGTTCCAAAGGCGCCTGATCCGCGTATTTATCCCTGGTCAAATGAGTGCGGGAAACCTTTGAGAACCAATGGGCGAAGGAGACGGCCAGGTCGGGGTGGATCAGGCTGAAAAGACGGATGTTCAGAGGATTCCTCAACGCCGCCTTCAAAATTCTGTAATCCCGGTCCGACGGGTCCAGGCCGTCGCCGTGGCAGAGCAAAACTTTTTTGCCGTCCAGTTCAACGGTCAGATCATCTTTGACGATGTTCATCCCCAGCCTTTGTTCCAGAAAAGATCCCGTCCAGTAATCGTGGTTGCCGGCCAGCAGGGTGATCTCCACCCCGGCCCGGCGCAGTTCCAGCATTTCCGCCAATACTTCAAAATGTTCGGACTGGACCACGGTGCGGTACTCGAACCAGAAATCGAACAGGTCGCCCAGTATATATAAAGGGCCGGGCTGATCCTTGATTATGGCAAAAAGCTTCTTCAGCCTTGAAACTTTAAGTCGCTCCAACCCGGGGTCGCCCGCCCCCAGGTGGACGTCAGATAAAAAGTAAAAGGATCTTGACATAAAAATGCAGTCGTGGTATCTTAAATTGTTAAAAGTTTTGGCGGGGGTCTTAAAGCCTCCAATACCGTAAAACTATATCACAAGCAAAAATAAAAGGCAACTGAAATTTTTGTTGACTTTTCATCTGCCGATGCTTAAAATGGTCAAATGGATGGAATAATGAGCGCTATAAGATTTAGAATCCCGGCCATCTGCCTGGTTCTGGTTCTGGCGGCCTTGAGCTGCGGTCGCAATGCGGCCCTGGACAAGGGCCGGCAGTTTCTGGAGATTGGCGACCTGGGCAAGGCTATTGAGCAGTTCTCTAAAGCCGTGCAGGACGACCCCAAGCAGCCTTTGGGCCATTACTATCTGGCCAAGTCCTATTGCCTGACCGATTCGGCAGTTTTGGCCCGCAAGGAGTACGGAATCTTAAGCCGGCTGGATTACCAGGCGGCCCAGGACACTTTTTTGCGGCAAAAAGTGGCGGTGTTCTCCGGCCTGGAGCCGTATGCCCTGACCCGGCTGACCTTTTCGCCGGGCAACGACGCCCTGCCGGTCCTCTCTCCCGACGGGACAAAAATCGCCTTTTCCAGCAAGCGGGACGGCAACCCCGAGATATATATCATGGATGCCTCCGGCCAAAACCCAAAACGGATCACCAATAATCCGGACCTTGACTACATGCCGTCTTTCAGTCCGGACGGGAAAAGCCTGGCCTATATCTCCGACCGGGACGGAAACAACGAGATATATCTTTTTGACCTGCAGTCCCAAAAAGAGCGGAGGATGACGGCAAACAAATTTGACGACCTATTTCCTAGATTTTCCCCGGACGGGGGCGAGATATATTTCCTAAGCGACCGCGACGGCCGTTACGAAATCTGGAGGCTGGTTCCGGGAAAGGCCGGCCAACCCCAGAAAATGGAGATGGCCGGCGAGGATAAAGGCAACATAAACATCTTCGACATCTCCGGAGGCCAGTTCGTTTATCAGCAGGAACAAGAAAACCAGGTGTTTCTTAAATCGCGGTCCTTGACCGGAGGAGATGCCAGGCAGATCAACTGCCCCTCGTTCCGGGCCGGATTACCCACGATACTCTCGCCTGATGGGAGATATCTGCTGTACACTTCTTCCCGCCAGGGCAACGACGAGGTTTATCTTTACGACCGCCAGACGGACCAAAATCTCCGGCTGACCGTCAATCCGGCCGAGGACGTGGCCTTCGGGATGTTTCCCGGCCAGAAGACGGTATTGTTTGATTCCCAGCGCGACGGCGACCGGGAGATATACCTGCTGCATTTGGACCGGCTGATATCAACAGACCAAATCATCAAGGCCCAGGGGCAATAAAATAATCCCGGCAACAATAACTTGGGGAGACAAAAATGGAATGGCGATGTTCGATCTGCGGCTACGTCTACGATCCCAATCTGGGGGATCCGGACAGCGACATCAGACCGGGGATATATTTTGAATATCTTCCATTAGACTGGATCTGCCCCGAATGCGGGGCCGGCAAGGAGGTATTTGAAGCCGTAGACGATGGTTTTGAAGATGAGGAGTTCGTGCCCCGGAACATGCTCTGAGGAAAAACCGCCCAGGTCCGGTATTTTAAAAACACAAGGAAGTCTGATACAATTAACAGCGAACAATAAACAGTGAACTATGAACGGCAAACAGTAAACAGTAAAGGCAAAGTTATGCAGATTACCCATTACGGGGTGCGGGGATCGATTCCGGCGCCGGGGAAGGATACCGTAGGTTTCGGAGGCAACACCACCTGCGTGGAGGTGGTTACCTCCAAGGGCCAGCGGCTGATAATAGACTGCGGCACCGGCATCCGCAAACTGGGCTTGAATCTCTTGAAGGAAAAGGATATTCCCGAAATCCCGATCTTCGTGACCCACGTCCACTGGGATCACATCCAGGGTCTGCCTTTCTTCCTGCCGATCTACATGTCCCGCTTCAAAATCCGTTTTTTGGGGGCCAAGGAAAGTTTTGGCCGGCTGTATTCCACCCTCTACGACCAGATGGACGGCTACGTTTTTCCCGCCAAGCTGCAGGAGGTGCAGTCCAACATCAACTACCAAGTGGTGGACGACGACGAAGGCTTCAACCTGGGCCAGATACACTGCGACATCATCCGCAACAACCACCCGGTGCCCACCTATGGGGTCAAGATCCACGACAACGGCAAGACCTTCTGTTTTTTGACCGACAACGAGCTGAAAATAGACAAACCCCAGACCGAGTATAAAAGATTCGTGGAATTCTGCGGTGGAGCCGACCTGCTAATCCACGACGCCCAGTACACCGAGGACGACATGGAAAAGACCCGGGGCTGGGGGCACTCCACTTTCCTGGAGGTGATCAAGCTGGCCGAGGACGCCGGGGTGAAGTCCCTGGGTTTCCACCACCACGACCCGGAGCGGAACGACCGGCAGCTGGAACAGATAATCGGAGAAATAAAGGCCAATACCAAGATCCACATATTCGGGGCCAGGGAAGGCGAAAAACTGGAGATCTAAAAGATTTGAATTATATTTATTAGCCCAGCCCTTAAGGGCTGGGCTAATAAATATAGCATATGATTGATCTAACCATCACCATACCAGAACCCTGCCCTGAATCTGTTTCCGGCGCCATTGGAGAAACTGGCGCTGGATTCGGCCCAGAACAAGCTGATGGTCAACTCCGCGGCCTGCGGGGTGTGCTTCAGTCTGATGGAGTACGACTTTGACGCGCTGGCCGACACCCTGGGCGACCTGTTCGCTTTAAAAGGCGATCCGGTGGTGGAGGCCAACATCCGGGCGGCCCGGGCCGGGTACGACCAGGCCGAACGGGAATTCAAAGGTGTCTGCCCCTACTGCGCCCTGCACCAAAAAGTTCAGCAGGCCAAAGGCCGGATGCTTATGACCGGCAGCGAAGCGGCCGGTTACGGCAGCCTTATCTCAGGACTGTAGTTCCTGTCGGCCTATCCCCTGTCCCCCGCCACCGGCATCATGGAATACTGCGCCGTCAAACAAAAAGAAGTGACCGGGCTGCTGGTGGAGCAGGCCGAGGACGAGATCGCGGCCGTCAACATGGCCATTGGTGCTTCGGTAGCCGGGGTGCGGGCCATGACCTGCACCTCGGGCGGAGGCTTTGCCTTGATGACCGAGAGCCTGTCGCTGGCCGGGATGACCGAAACCCCGCTGGTGATATTCATCGCCCAGTGGCCCGGCCCGGCCACCGGCTTTCCCACTCGCACCGAGCAAGGAGATATCCTGTTCGCACTTTACGGCGGGCCCGGCGAGTTTGCCAGGGCCATTTTGGCCACCGGCGATGCCGAAGAGACGGTTTACGCTATGCAGCGGGCCTTCAACCTGGCCGACAAACACCAGACCCCGGTAATCGTTTTGGGCGACCAGAACCTGAACGATTCCTTCTGGACCGTTAACGAGATCGATCCTGGTAAAATACCCATAGGCCGCGGCAAGCTCCTGGAAAACTGGGATCCATCATTGGGCCCGTATAAGCGCTATCACCTGTCCTCAGATGGAATCTCGCCCCGTCTTATCCCCGGTGCCACCGAAGAGGTGCAGTACTGGGATAGCGACGAGCATACCGAGGAAGGGCACATCGCCGAGAGCGCCCCGGTCCGGCTTCAGATAACGGCCAAGCGTCTGGCCAAACTGAAAGGGCTTAGGGAAGAGGCTCTGTCACCGGAAGTTTTCGGGGAATCCCGGGAAGCGGCTCTGGCCGGCTTCGGCTCCTCCAAGTGGGCGGTGCGGGAGGCGGTCCAGCAGTTGCAGGAGAAGGTCTCGGCGGTGCATTTCAGCCCGGTCTATCCTTTGCCCCAGGAAACGGTGGAACTGTTGTCGGGGTATAAGAAGAACATCATAGTGGAATAGAACGCCACCGGGCAGTTTGAAAAGATGCTGCTGGGCGAGGCCGGGATCAAGGCCGACGGTTCCATCAGAAAATTTGATGGACGTCCCCTGACGGCGAAGTATATAGTTGATAGTTGGCAGGTGCCAGGACATCGTTGACAGTCTTTAGTGGTAAACCTTTAGATTGTGGGCAAGACACGCTTAGCATTTACGATTTTGCATCATTTCGGTGTGGTTGGAAGACAAATAGAAAATGGATATTGACCCCTAAAGATATAGAATTCATCAAAGTATCTTTGGTAAACAAATTTTCTAAATATGGCACACCGGACAAGTTAATAAATAATGACCTTAGTTATAAATCACTTACTGCACATCGTTATCCTTATTGGGTTGGGGTCAATAAGGCTGTTATAGATTCAAGCGTAATAACCATTATTGCCACTTATCTCTATAAGTCCGGTATAGATTGGATAGACAAATATAAACCGGAATTTACGGTTTCCTTGAACTATCTTGTATATCCTGAACCGCATATAATATCTGGTAATTATCTTGAAGATGGAGAAATGTTTCCACCCTACCGCTTCAAGCACAATGGCGATGATATTATCAAGTTACATAAAACAGAAAATATAATTAGTCTAAGCAGAGCTAAGCTATTATTAGCCAAACAAGGGGCGGATACTACAAAGTTAACAGTAAAAATCTTTCCCCAGGATAGCGAACAAAGTCAATACGGGCAAATATGCTTATGTGCACCCAAAAATGAAAAATGGCGGGGCTATCTTATAATGGTAAACATTGAAAATGGTGCTGTGCATAGAATACTTACTTATTTTTGTACAACATAGAATAAAATGCATAACTATGTACGCCTGCCAATAAACGGCCTTGCAACAGCGTTATTATTATTTCTACGGTCATGGCTTCCCAATAAAAGTGAGTAAAGTATGCTTGATGTAAACATCTATAAAATCGAAGACGAAATCGCCTGGTGTCCGGGCTGCTATAATTTCGCCATCCTGAAAGCGGTCAAACAGGCCCTGGCCTCGCTTGATATCGCTCCCCATCAGGTGATGTTCTCCTCAGGGATAGGCCAGGCCCCCAAGCTGCCGCATTACCTGAAATGCAACCTGTTCAACGGCCTGCACGGGCGGACGCTTCCTGTTGCCACCGGCATCAAGCTGGCCAACCACGGCCTGCATGTCATCGCCGAGGGCGGGGACGGCGACGGGGCTACGCCGAGGGGGGCAACCACTTCGTCCATGCCATGCGGCGTAACATCGGGGTTACCTATCTGGTCCACGACAACCAGATCTACGGCCTGACCAAGGGCCAGACCTCGCCCACTTCGGAGCCGGGCCTGGTCACCGGCACTACGCCCTTCGGCAGTTTCAACGCTCCGGAGCACCCCCTGGCTTTGGCCCTCGCCTGCAACTGCAGTTTTGCGGCCCGCGGCTTTGCCGGCGACTCCGAACATCTGGCGGAACTTATCGCAGCGGCCATTAAACATTCCGGGTTTGCCCTGGTGGACATTCTTCAGCCCTGTGTTACCTTCAACAAGCTGAACACCTATCAATGGTACAAGGAGAGGGTCTACAAACTGGGGCCGGACTGCGATCCATCAGACCGTTCCAAGGCCTTTGCCAAGGCGTTGGAATGGGGGGACAGGATACCTTTAGGGATCATCTATAAGAGCGACCGGCTGCCGCTGGAAAACCAACTGCCGCAGTTGAAGCCCGGTCCGCTTGTCAAACAAGTTCTCGACCTGGAGCAAAGACAAAACCTGGTTGAACAGTTTAAATAATGAGGCGTTTATGGACAAAGTAGATTTTGTGCTGTACCAGGGAGTGCGGATATTGCTCCTGGATGTCAGCCATTCCCAAAGTGCCGAAGAGAACATCTCAGCCTTTCAGGAGGCCCAGGCTCTGATAGTGCCCCAACCCCCAAGTCGATGCGGATTTTGACCGACGTTACCCGGGCCCATTATACCACCCAGACGGTGGACACCATGAAGGAATTTTCCCAGGCCGTCACCCCTTACGTTCTGGCCAGCGCCGCGGTGGGGGTAAGCGGGATCAAGAGGATAGTGCTGCAGTCATTGGTCAGACTCTCGGGCCGGGATATCAGGATGTTCGACGACCGGGAACAGGCCCTGGACTGGCTGGCGGGACAGTAATCAACAATTAACAGTGAACAATTAACAATAAACAGTAAACGGCAAACGGCAAACGGTAAACAGAACAGGAAGTATGCTGAAAAAGATCGATCCCAAAAAACTCAAGGTCAATCCCTTCACCCTGATGAGAGACGAATGGTTCCTTTTAACTGCCGGAAAAAAGGGGGACTACAACACCATGACCTGCGGCTGGGGTACCCTGGGGTATTATGGAACAAGCCGATTGCCGTGATCTTCGTCCGGCCCACCCGCCACACCTACAAGTTCGCCAACAAATACGATTACTTCACCCTTTCGTTTTTTTCTGAAAAACACCGCCCGGCCCTCAAATTCTGCGGCAGCCATTCGGGCCGGGACTGCGACAAAGCCAGGGAGGCCGGCTTGACCGCAGGATTCACTCCCAGGGGCAATGTCTATTTCAAAGAGGCCCGGATGGTGCTGGAATGCAAGAAAATATATTTTGATGATCTTGATCCCAAAAGGTTCCTGGACCCCGGGACCGAAAAGAATTATCCCCAAAAAGATTATCACCGGTTCTATGTGGGGGAGGTCCGGAATATCTTCACTTCGGCATAATGCGGCCAACCAACAAAAAGTGGTTGACGGACCTATATTTTAAGTGATAAAATAAGGGTAAGTTCGGGGAAGCATGGCCGAGCGCCACCGCTTCCATCATGAATTTTATTGAGCGGGGTGCCGCCAATCGGCGGTGAGGCGATGGCGGCGGTCTTGCCACCGCCTATGGCGGGGTGCCGTCAGCAGCGGCAAAAACCCGTAAATTGTATGTATTACCTGAAAAAAGCGTTAATTGTATCTTCCTGAAACAACAATCCGCGCAAACATTGAGTTTCAGGAGGATAGTCCTATAAATAATTTTGCAAACCAGTTGAATTATCGTGATCGAATGCTATCGATTCTTTTAATAAT